>JAMXCY010000038.1 GCA_024543015.1 Candidatus Omnitrophota bacterium
GCCGGCAGAGGCCATCTCGCTGGTAGAGCAGGTAAGGCCGGCTGCGCCCATATCCTTAATCCCAACCACATGCCCTGTGTTTAACGCCTCCAGCGTAGCTTCAATTAAACACTTCTCGGTAAAGGGGTCTCCGATTTGCACTGTGGGTCTTTTTTCTTCCCCCTCCTTAAATTCATGCGAAGCTAAAACACTGCAGCCGCCAATACCGTCTTTTCCTGTGCTTGAGCCCACATAGATAATGGAGTTTCCTACTCCAAAAGCACGCGCCCTGACCAATTTATTCCTTTTGGCTATACCGATACTCATCGCATTAACCAGACAGTTGCCGTTATAACTTTCATCAAAATATATCTCTCCGGCAACCGTGGGCACACCAAGACAATTACCGTAGAACTGGATGCCGTCAACAACACCCCGCAAAAGATAACGATTATAAGATTTGCTTAACGGGCCAAAGCGTAAAGAGTCCAGTAAGGCTATTGGGCGGGCTCCGGCAGTAAAGATGTCTCTGATGATTCCTCCCACGCCTGTGGCCGCACCTTGCCTGGGTTCAACCTGCGAAGGATGGTTGTGACTTTCCATTTTAAAAATAATGGCTAAATCATCAACGATAATCCCGCCGGAATCCTCACCAATTAAAGTTTCGTATTTTCCTTTCTTGGGCAAAAGCTTAAGCCAGTTCCGGGAACGCGGATACCCGCAGTGCTCCGACCACTCTACGGAAAACATGGCTAACTCCGTAGGGCTAGGCTCACGCCCAAGAATTCGCAAGATCTTCCGGTATTCTTCGTCCTTTAATCCCAGGCTTCGATAAACTTCCGGCTTGACCATTTTATCTTCTTTTTCTCCCTCAGCCACTGGGCTATTGATTGAAAGATTAAAAACCCATCCAGAGAACCTAATTCATTTTCAGAACTTCTCTCCGGATGAGGCATCATCCCTAAGACATTTGCCTTTCTATTTACTATGCCGGCAATATTCGAAACTGCGCCATTGGGATTGGACTGCTCATTCACTTCTCCTAAGAGATTGCAATAGCGAAAGACAATCTGTTTATTCATCTTTAAGTTCCTCAGGCCCTCAACATCAAGGTAATAGTTGCCTTCATTGTGGGCTATGGGAATTTTTAAGACTTGATTTTTGCGGCAAAGATTGGTAAAGGGCGTGTTTGTATTTTCTGCTTTTATATATACCTGTTTGCAGATAAAATGCATGTTAGTGTTTCTTAACATTGCTCCGGGAAGCAGGCCGGACTCAAGTAATATCTGAAAACCATTACAGATACCGATTACCAGGCCCCCTTTGTGGGCAAACTTAATAATCTCCTCCATCAGCGGCGAGAAACGCGCCAAGGCCCCGCACCTTAAATAATCACCGTAACTAAAACCACCGGGCAAAATCAGGCAATCAATGCCATACAGCTTAGTCTCTTTATGCCAGATATACCTTACCGGCTGCCTTAATATATTACGGACCACATGAAAGCAGTCCCGGTCACAATTGGAGCCGGGAAAAACTACAACGCCGAATTGCATCTTATCGCTTCCTGATTTTAAATTTGAAGTCTTCGATTATCGGGTTAGCTAGCAACTTCTTACACATGTCGCCCGTTTCGCGTTCTGCTTCTTTGGCGCTTTTGGACTTAAGTTTAATGGTAATTAATTTACCGATCCGCACCTCTTCTAAGCCCTTATAACCCAATGATTCTAAGGCGTGTTTAACAGTTAACCCTTGAGGATCGGCCACTGTTTTTCTCAAAGTAATCTTGATTTCTGCTTTTAGCATATTCTACTCCCATTCTATCGTGCTTGGCGGTTTGGAAGAGACATCATAGACTACGCGGTTTATTCCTTTAACTTCATTAATTATTCTGTTGGAGATTTGCTCCAAAACATCATAGGGGAGTTTCGCCCAACGCGCAGTCATTGCATCTTCGCTAACCACTGCCCTGATTACCACCACGTTCTCATACGTCCTTTCGTCCCCCATTACCCCGACTGTTCTCACAGGTAAAAATATACAGAAGGCCTGCCAGAGCTTTCGATAAAGATCAGCTTTCTTGATTTCATCAATTAAAATCCAATCAGCCTCACGCAGAATATCCAATTTCTTTTTAGTAATTTCACCAATAATCCTTACCGCCAAACCAGGCCCGGGAAACGGCTGGCGCCAGAGAATATCAGCAGGCAAGCCTAATTCCTTGCCGACAACCCTGACTTCATCCTTGAATAAATCTTTAAGGGGTTCGATTAATTCAAATTTTAAGTTAGGCGGTAAGCCCCCGACATTATGATGGGTCTTGATAATTGCTGAAGGGCCTCCTATTGCAGAGCGGGACTCGATTACGTCGGGATAAAGTGTCCCTTGAGCTAAAAACTTTATTTTCCCTAACTGCTTAGCTTCTCTTTCGAAAACTCTGATAAATAATTTACCGATAATCTTACGTTTCTTCTCCGGGTCCTTAACGCCTCTTAAACCCTTTAAAAAGATATCCCGGGCATCAATCGTTTTCAGGTTTATCCGGTAATGATCTTTGAATTGTTTTCTTACCTCTCTTTTTTCATCTTTACGCAAGAGGCCATTGTCAATAAAGATAGCCCTCAATCTTTTGCCTATCGCCTTATGCAAAAGAATCGCTAAGACAGATGAGTCAACTCCCCCGCTTAAGGCGCAGAGCACTTTTTCTTTGCCTGTCCTGGCCCTTAAAGCCTTGATGGAGGTTTTAACAAAAGAACTCATGTTCCAACCACTCTTACACTTTGCTATACCAAAGAGGAAATTCTTTAATATTTTTTTCCCTTTTGGCGTATGCACAACCTCGGGGTGAAATTGCAGGCCGTAAAGCCTTCTTATTTCATCGCCCATTGCCGCTACTTTAGCGTTAGCGGTTGAACCGATAACTTTAAATCCGCCGGGCAAAGCTATAATCTTATCGCCATGGCTCATCCAGACAGTCTCTTTTCTTGCTAAACCCTTAAGGAGGTCTTTTGAAGATTTGAGCTTAAGAATGGCTTTACCATATTCTCTCTGCTTTGCCCGAGCAACCTCACCGCCTAAGATACGAGCCATAAGCTGCGCACCGTAACAGATGCCCAAAACCGGAATCCCGATATTAAAGATATTCTTATCGCAAACAGGACTTTCCTTTCTTAAAACGCTGGCTGGTCCTCCGGAGAAGATAATAGCGGAAGGCCCTCTGGAGAGGAGTTCTTGTGCCTTGATATCGTAGGAGACAATTTCAGAATAAACACCGCATTCCCTCACGCGGCGGGCAATAAGATGAGTATATTGCGAACCGAAATCTAAAATGGCTATCCAGTTCTTAGGCTTATTCATTTTCACTAGGCGTCTTCCTTATTCTCGATTGAGGCCCGGATAAATTCCCGGAACAGGGGATGTACTTTATCCGGTTTGGATTTAAATTCAGGGTGAAACTGGCAAGCTACAAACCAGGGATGACCTTTTAATTCGATTATCTCCACTAAGCTTTTTGCAGGGTTGATCCCGGAAAATAGCATTCCCTTTTTCTCCATAACTGCCCGATAATCATTAACAAATTCATATCTGTGTCTGTGTCTTTCAAAAATCTCTTCTTTTTTATAGGCTGAATAGGCCAGACTTGCTTTCTTCAATTTGCAGCGATAGGCGCCCAGACGCATTGTGGCGCCTTTTTCCTTTACCTTCTTTTGCTCTTCTAAGAGACTAATCACAGGATACTTTGTGTTTTTATCAAATTCAGTAGAGTTTGCCCGTTTTAAGCCACAAACATTCCTGGCAAATTCAATAACTGCCGTCTGCATGCCTAAACAGATGCCGAAAAAGGGAATATTATTAACTCTGGCAAACTCTACCGCCTCGATCTTCCCTTCTATTCCGCGGTAACCAAAACCTCCGGGAATAAGTATCCCCTTAACGCCTTTTAAAGCTTTCTCGGCTCCTTTTTTCTCAATATCTTCGGAATCAACTTTCTTTATCAAAATCCTGGCTTCGTTAGCTATTCCTCCGTGAACCAAGGCCTCATATATAGACTTATAGGCATCTTGAAGAGTAATGTATTTTCCGACAACAGCAATCCGGACTTCTTTTTTTGGCTGTTTGAGGCGTTGAACAACCATATTTTTCCATCCAGTTAAATCCCGATCTTCGCATTTCAAGTTAAGCAAGTGCAGGATCAGTTTATCTAAACCCTCTTTCTTAAGAGCCAACGGTACCTCATAAATAGTCTTTACATCTACAGCCTGAATTACTGCCTCGCGATCCACGTTGCAGAAAAGAGCAATTTTATCTTTTACTTCTTTCGTCAGGTGCTTCTCGGTTCTACAAATAATAATATCGGGGATAATTCCTATTTCGCGCAGTTTGCCTACACTATGCTGGGTGGGTTTGGTTTTAATTTCACCTGCTGATTTTATGAAAGGGACCAAGGTTACGTGAATGTTAACGGCATAATCTCTGCCCAGTTCTAGTTTGAGCTGCCTGATCGCTTCCAGAAATGGTAAGCTTTCAATATCTCCGACAGTGCCGCCGATCTCCACAATTACCACATCAACCCTTTGGTTATGCGTGACTTTCTTGATGCTTTCTTTGATCTCGTCGGTAATATGGGGAATTATCTGCACGGTTTTACCTAAATACTCGCCCCTTCTCTCCTTGGATATAACGGAATAGTAAATTTTGCCGGTGGTAATATTGTTATCGCGAGTTAATTTAGCATTGGTAAAACGTTCATAGTGACCCAAATCCAAATCTGTCTCAGCGCCATCATCAGTAACGTAAACCTCGCCATGCTGATAGGGATTCATTGTACCAGGATCAACATTTATGTAGGGATCACATTTAATCAAGGTTACCTTTAAACCTCTTGATTCCAAGAGTTTTCCAATTGAAGCAGAGGATATTCCTTTTCCCAGGCTGGAAACAACGCCACCGGTTACAAAAATGTATTTAGCCATATTTTTCTCCTAGCTATTCCATTCCTGGATAGCTTTAACTTTAAAGTCCCCTTTAATAATAGAGTCTATTCCATTAACTGCGGCCTGTGCTCCTTGCACTGTAGTTATACAAGGTACGCCGTGTAAAACAGCGGAACTCCTGATTAACTTCATATCCGATTGGCGTTCTTCTCCCGTGGGAGTATTTATGATTAGCTTCATCTTGCCCTGCTTGATAAGATTTAATATTTCGGTACTACCTTCTCCGATTTTACCTACCAGTTGCGCTTTGATCTTATGCGCATGAAGAGCTTTACACGTTCCTTCGGTAGCCATAATCTCAAAGTTCAGATCATGAAGTTTCTGAGCCGCAAGAATTATCTTCCGTTTGTCGGCATCTTTGACACTGATAAAAACTTTACCCTTATGGGGAAGGCTCTGCCCGGCAGCCATTTGAGACTTATAAAAGGCTATCCCGAAAGAGGAATCTATACCCATTACCTCTCCCGTAGATTTCATTTCAGGCCCGAGAATTATATCTACTCCGGAAAATCTTGAGAATGGAAGCACTGATTCTTTAACCGAAACATGGCTTACCTCTTTTCGTTCTGTAAAGTTAAGTTCTTTAAGGCTCTTACCGGCCATAACCTTGGCGGCTATTTTTGCTAGAGAGACTCCTGTAGCCTTACTCACAAAAGGTACGGTTCTTGAGGCTCGAGGGTTAACCTCAAGCACATAAACGCTCTTACCCTTAACTGCAAACTGGATATTTAACAGGCCCTTAACTTTAAGTTCTTTGGAAATAGCACAGGTATATTGTTCTATTGTATTAATTATATCTTTGTTTAAAGTATGCGGAGGAAGCACGCAGGCTGAGTCCCCCGAATGAATCCCGGCCTCCTCGATGTGCTCCATAATCCCGGCAACTACTGTTATTTTCCCATCAGAAATAGCATCAACATCTACCTCTACTGCTTCTTCTAAAAATTTATCTATTAAAATAGGGTGTTCGCGCGAGGTATCTCTGGCCTCTTGAATGAATTCATTTAAAGATGCCTGATTATAAACTAATCTCATCGCCCTGCCGCCTAAAACATATGAAGGTCTGACTAAAACAGGGTACCCTACCCTTTTAGCAACTTCTCTTGCCTGTTGAGCTGAGGTAGCTGAGCCATTTTCCGGTTGGTTGATCTTCAATTTTGTAACCAACTTGGAAAACTTATCTCTATCTTCCGCTCTGTCAATCGACTTAACAGCTGTGCCTATTATCGGCACACCGGCATCTTCTAATTGTTTGGATAAATTAAGCGGGGTCTGACCTCCAAACTGGACTATCACTCCATCGGGCTTTTCTTTATCTACGATATTCATTACATCTTCAAAAGTCAACGGCTCAAAATATAGTTTATCGGAAGTGTCATAATCTGTAGAAACAGTCTCGGGGTTGGAATTGACCATAATCGTCTCATATCCCAATTCCTTCAATGCAAAGGAGGCATGGCAACAACAATAGTCAAACTCTATCCCCTGACCAATTCTGTTTGGTCCACCGCCTAAGATCATTATCTTTTTCTTCTTGGAACCCCTGGTCTCGTCTTCCGTTTCATAAGTCGAATAATAATAGGGGGTATAGGCCTCAAACTCTGCGCTGCAGGTATCTACCAGCTTAAATGTTGCCTCTATTCCCTGCTTTTTTCTTAAACTCCTAATGGTTAATTCATCGGAATTAATCAAATCGGCAATCTGTCGGTCACTAAAACCATATTGTTTGGCTTTAAGCAATAATTCGTTGGGTATTTTACTTAATCCTTGAATTTCTTTTTCAAGTTCAACAATCTGCTTAATATTCTCAATAAACCAGGGATCGATCTTAGTCAATTGTACAATTTCATCTACGCTTAAGCCTTTCTGCAAAGCGTATTTAATGTAGAAAATCCTGGAGGCATTTGGTTCTATCAGCCTGTGTTTTAGTTTTTCATCCGAAATAACTCGATAATCTTTTTGATTATCCAGTCCCCAGTGGCCGATTTCTAAACCGCGTAAGCCCTTCTGCAAAGCCTCTTTAAAGGTTCTGCCAATAGCCATGGTCTCACCCACTGATTTCATTGATACGCCTAAGACGTCTTTTGCCTCGGGAAATTTCTCAAAAGTAAAGCGCGGGATTTTTACTACGCAATAGTCTATCGTTGGCTCAAACGATGCCGGTGTTTCTTTGGTGATATCGTTTCTGATTTCATCCAGGGTATAACCTACGGCTAACTTTGCCGCAAATTTAGCAATCGGGAAACCTGTTGCCTTACTGGCTAAAGCAGAACTTCGGGAAACCCTGGGATTCATCTCTATTACTACCATCCTGCCGTCGGTGGGATTAACAGCAAACTGGATATTCGAACCGCCTGTTTCTACGCCGATTTCTCTGATAATAGCAATGGCAGCATCGCGCATTTTTTGATATTCTTTGTCGGTTAAGGTTTGAGCCGGAGCTACGGTAATGGAGTCGCCTGTATGAATGCCCATCGGATCAAAATTCTCTATAGAACAGATTATTACTACGTTGTCCTTTAGATCCCTCATCACCTCAAGCTCGTATTCTTTCCAGCCGACTATAGACTCCTCAATCAAAATCTCACTAATCATACTATTTTTTAGGCCTAAATCCGCGATTCTTGTAAATTCTTTCTCAGTCTCGACTATACCGCCACCGGTTCCGCCAAGGGTAAAACTAGGCCTGATGATTAACGGCAGACCCAGTTTCTTCAGGGCCTGTTTAGCTTCTTTGATGGTATAAGCTAAGGCGCTCTCGGGTAAATCCAGGCCTATTTTTTGCATCGCCTTTTTAAAATGCTTTCTATCTTCGGCCTTTTTTATAGCCTCGTAATCGGCGCCGATCATCTGCACATTATATTTATCCAGGGTACCTCTTTCGACAAGTTTCATCGCAGTATTTAAGCCCGTCTGCCCACCCAAGGTGGGAAGTAAGGCATCCGGCCTTTCTTTCTCGATAATCTTCTCTAAAACCTCAGGGGTAATCGGTTCTATGTAAGTAGCATCGGCCATCTCCGGGTCAGTCATTATCGTGGCGGGATTGGAATTGACCAGGATGACTTTAAACCCTTCTTCTTTAAGCGC
>JAMXCY010000039.1 GCA_024543015.1 Candidatus Omnitrophota bacterium
CAGAGTATCCAGATCCTGAGGTTTGATAGCCAAAATAATCACAGCACACTTTTTAACAACATCCCTACTGGAAGCACTAGCGTTGACTTTAAACTTCGCCCGCACAGACTTAAGCTTAAACTTATCTTTGTCAGAGCAAAAGATGTTGCTCCTGGTGGTATACTTTTTGCTGATTATAGCCCCGAGCAGTGCCTGGCCCATATTACCACAACCAACTATACCTACTTTCACTTTCATCTCTCCTGTTTTAGTGTTTGGCTTGAGCAAAGGTTTAACATGAGATCGACAGCATAATTTAACATAAAAGCCCTTTCCTGTCAATGGAAAACGCTTCTCAAGAAATTCATTTGACATACTCTCTTCTTTAAGGTATAGTAAAATAAATCTGTGAGGAAAAAATGGCCAAGTTAAGCTTTAAATCATTGGGTGAGCAGGGAATCTTACAGAAACTTGTGGTCTCTGCTTTGCTAATGGTAATTCTGCCTCTTCTTCTGATTATTTACCTACTTTTCACAGAGACGCCAATGCTTCTACAAAAAGACAGCGTTCAACTGATAATTATTCTTATGCTTGCAACAGCCTGCTGTGGATATCTCTTAAGCAGGAAGGTTATTATGTCGGTAATCAAACTAACCAGGGATGCTCAATCTATCACCCAGGGAGACTTAACAAAAAGGATTGATACTTCGGAAAAAAACGAAGTAAATGAACTGGCACAATATTTTAACCAGATTGCAGGTGAATTGGAAAAGAATATTGAAGATCTAAAAGAATCTAAACAAGTCACGCAAAGGGCACTATTGCGTATTGGCCAGGCCATGGTTTCTTCGCAAAAGATAGAAAGTATTTTGGAACTTACGATTGAGACTCTATCCAACGCCTTAGATGCTTCCTCTGGAGCTATTATGCTTATAGAAAAAGATAAACTGCGCATTATGATATCTTTTGGCGTAGATCCGGAGCGACAGAAGTCTATCCAGATCAAACAAGGTGAAGGAATCATCGGCTGGGTAGCTAAAGAGGCAAAGCCGCAAAATGTATACCGCACACAGCAAGATCGTCGTTTTGATGTAGAAGTTAAGATGGGGCTTGCTCATCAGTCAATTATCTGTGCGCCGCTACGATGCAAAGACAAAACGCTCGGTACCATCTCTTTACAGGATAAAAAAAGTGGCGAGGAATTTTCTGAAGATGACCTGATGTTATTAGAGAACTTAGCTGCCCAAACCGCTATCGCTATTGTAAATAACCGTCTTAACCAAGATATAGAAAAGACTTATATAGAAACAATCTCTGCATTGGCTTTAGCGGTAGAAGCGAAAGATATTTACAGTCGAGGGCACTCTAAACGTGTCAGTGGATACGTCACTAAGATGGCAAAAGAATTTAGCCTGGATAAAAAAACTCTGCGCACATTACAAGATGCGGCTCTTCTTCATGATGTCGGCAAAATAGGGATTAAAGACAGTATTCTACTTAAGCCTACTGCCTTAACTGCCGAAGAAAAGAGGCAAATGCACCGACATGCAATAATTGGCGAAAATATCTTAAAACCAATCCATTCCTTAGCCAAAGTGGCATATCTGGTACGTCATCATCAAGAACAGGTTAATGGAAAAGGCTATCCAGATGGGATTGGCGCAGAAGAGATGACCTTACCGTTGAAAATATTGATTATGGCCGATGCCTTTGATGCCATGACTTCGGACAGGCCCTACAGAAAGGCAATGAATCTTCAAGCGGCAAAGAAAGAGTTAAAAAAATATAGCGGAATATATTTTGACCAAAAGGTAGTAGAGATTTTTCTAAAAGTACTCGCGATATAACTTTTGCGTGCGCTTGTGCATATCTGCAAGGGCATTAAATTTTGTACTTAAATAAAATTTATTTAATTTAGCTTTTTTTGCTGTGGCATAACGAATCAAACCAATACTGGTGGCATAAAGCGCACTTTGGGCCTGAATGAGATTATCTTTGACAGCGTACAAAAAGCCCATTTTGACCGGTCTGGCTAAACTTCGTTCTGCTTTCTCCAGGAACCCCTCCAAGATAGAGCCACCTCCTGTAACAATAATCTCAGTAAGTTGATTGTCTGGGCAGTTTATTTTTAACAAAGCCTTCTTTGTCTCTTGCAAAATGAAGTCTACCTTTAAGCCAATAACTTCATATAACTGCTCAAGTCCAACGACTTTATCTATCAGTCTATCCCTAATGATTATTTTCTGATTCAGGTTAGCATTTTCTTGAAGAAGAATGCGGCCGTACTTTATCTTTAGTTGCTGCGCGCACTTAGCAGAAACCTTCAACTTAACAGCAATATCTTCGCTGATACTGTTAACCCCCAGCGGCAAAATTATTATCTGTTTAACCAGTTTACCTTCGAAAAGGGTAATCTTGGTAAGGCCTGCACCAAAGTCAACCAAAATAGTCTCTTGCCCCACCCTGTTTTCAAAGTCCCTAAATAAACCCCAGGCCTGCGCATAGCCTGAAGGGAGCAATTCTTCTACAATTAATCCGGCATCCTTAATAGACTTGCTTAAGCTATTTATTACCAGGATAAAGGCGCTGACAAGTGTAATCTTTAAACTTGCTTCCTCTGCATGGAAAATGGCCTGAATAACTTTTCTGTCTAAAGGGATGTTGGAAGAAATGGCAGAATTAATCGCGTGTTTAATTTGAGCCGATTTTCTCCTTGCATCCTGGTCAAAAGATATCCTTTGCTCACAAACTTTTGCTCTTAAATCAGGACTGTCGATATTTGCGTAAACCCGGCGAACTTTTAGGCCACACATCTTTCGCAAACCAAGGCAGGCTTCTCTGATCCACTCACTAAGTTTTCTTTCATCTAGTATGCGAGCCCTCAGTAGTCCTTGCACAGGAATTGTCTGAGTGCCCAGAATGTTTATCTTTCCTGAGGAGTCTGTTAGTCCACAAGTAAGACACAATTTAGTTGTGCCTATATCTAAACCACAAATTACGTCTTTTCTCATCTTCTATTAATATTTAACTACAGGATCGCCAAAACGCATATCAATATATTTTGGCATCGAACCTTTTGCTTTAAGCTGGGCCAAAATCTCCTTTAAAAGCAGGACTTTTCTGGCAAAGTCTCCGTTGCCCATTTTTATCTCAATTCCATCTTCAAGGTAAAAGGCTACATCCGAATATTGCCTAACATCAACCTCTAAGACCCTATAGGCAGGATAGATTTTGGCTTTCTTTAATTCAGCAACTAGATTAAGGGCCCTTTTTAATCTTAAAGAATGCGTTTGACTATAAACTTTAAACTGACGGGGATGAACACCAATAACCTTAGGCAAATCTTTATATCTGGTTTCAAAGGGCAAGACAAAGGCTTCTGCATCTACCAGATAAGAACTGCCCGAGATAATAACGGCAACAGGTTTTCTCTCCTGGACCACAATTAACAATTTGTTGGGAAACTGTTTACGCACCAGCACATCCTGTATCTGGGGCTGCTTTGCCTTAATATCCTGAACGAGTTTCTGTATATCGAAAATGAATAAATTAAAATCACCGTCTAAACGAAAAATGTTCTCGGGATTCTCCAGCGTTTGGCCTTCTCTATTTATCACAGAAACCTTACTAATCTTAAAACCGGAAAAATTCATTAAAAAATAGCGGGCAGTAAAGAATGCGGCAAGAATTAACCCACCAGCCATCAATAACAATATTATCCTCCTGGAAACAATTTTCTGCTTAAAGCCAAAACTGATTCCCCTGCGCAGAGGAGTTCTTTTCCTGATTAATTTTCTATAGTCAGGCATCTTAGATATCCTTTCATTATTTTAAGCATAAACGAACAATGTTTAAACAAAGTTCTCCAAGGCTTATCCCCCGAGCCTGAGCAGCCATAGGCAAAAGGCTTCTTGAAGTCAAGCCGGGGATACTGTTGACTTCTAAGACAAAAGACTCACCTTTACTTAAAATCATATCCACGCGTGAAAACCCTCGACAACCCAAGGCCTTGTGGGCTAGGAGCCCCAGTTTTTGGGCCCTTTTGTAATGCCTTTGTGAGAGTTTTGCCGGAACAATATACTCGCTTTTACCTTTTTTGTATTTGGCCTGAAAATCAAAAAATCGGCTCTTGGGCACTATTTCCACAACAGGCAAAGCTTTATCTTTCAATATTCCCACGGTAATTTCTTTACCTTTGATATATCTTTCAATGATAGTTGTATCACCATAATTAAAGGCGTAATTTATTGCCTGGTTTAATTTACGCCGCTTCTCTACAAAGGTTACGCCAATGCTTGAGCCTTCAGTAGATGGTTTTACTACTAGGGGAAATTTAAGCTTTAACTGTGGTAGGCGCTTTCTCCAGGATTGGCGATTTAAAACATCATATTTAGGAACAGGGATAGCAAACTGCTTAAAAATACGCCTGGAGGCAACCTTATCTAAACAAAGACGACTGGCCCTAACTCCGGAACCGGTATAAGGAATGCATAAAGACTCTAACATGCTCTGTATTGTTCCGTCTTCGCCAAATTTACCGTGCAGGGCAATAAAGGCACAATTTATCTTGGCCTGCTTAATATTTTTCAGGGAATTATTGCAAATGTCTATAGGCACAACATTCAAACCTTGCTCTTTAAGAGCTTGATAAACTGCTCTGCCCGACTTAAGCGAAATCTCCCGTTCGCTCGATGGCCCACCCATCAGTACGCCTATGCGTCCAAACTTCTCTTTCATCATATAATCTTAATCTCCGGTTTAAGATCTACGCCGAAGCTTTTCTTTACTTCCCGCTGAGCCAGATCCATCAAATACAATATGTCTTTTGCTTTGGCGCCGGAGCGATTGATGATGTAATTGCCATGCTTCATGGAGACCTCAGCCCCACCGCAACGCCTGCCTTTCAATCCGCAAAGTTCAATCAACCTGCCTGCACTCAAGCGGTGGCGCGGATTTTTAAAGATACAGCCAGCACTCTTTGAGTCTAAATCCTGGGTTCTTCTTTTCTGGAATAAATTTTTAGCGATATTATTTTCGATTTGCCTTGGGCGTCTTTTAATCAACTGCAATACGCTTCCAAGCACGATATATCTATTTAAGTTAGACTTGCGATAGCTAAACTTCAGTTCTTTCTTGCCTAAGGTATAGACCTTACCTGCCTTGTCCATGACAGTCACGCTTTTAACTAGACCACCGATGCCTTGTTCTGGAGTGCCGGCATTGGTGATTAAGGCCCCGCCTACGCTTGCCGGAATTCCAGCTAAGAATTCTAAACCTCCTAATCCCCACTCTGCTGCCTGCCTGATTAAGCTACTTAGGGCCAGACCTCCCCCTATAACTATAGAGGTTCCTTTAGCTTCTATCTTGGTAAAGGCAGGGCTATTTAAACAAATTACTCCTCCCCTAAACCCTTTATCGCCAGCTAAAATATTGCTGCCCTTTCCGATTACAAAGTATGGCCTTCTTTCTTTGTTTAAGCGACAAATGATTTCTTTTAATTCTTCAAGGCTCTCGGGTTCAACCCAGGCATCTGCCGGACCGCCTATACGCAACGTTGTATGTGCACTTAATGGTTCCCTAAAGCGTATGCGAACCTTTAAGTCGTTCAACCAAGGCATTGGCAACACTCCCAATATCCCCGGCTCCCATTATTGCCACAAGGTCGCCGGGCTGCATCTGCTTAAGCAGATGGTTTACTATATCCTCTTTAGGCAAAAAACGCACATCTTTTACCTTTGCCTCTTGAGCTTTTTGACAAATACTTTTTGCGCTCACTCCCTCGATCGGTTCCTCGCTGGCTGCATAAATATCCGTAACGATTAACTGGTCGGCGTGATGGAAACAGCTACCAAATTGCTCGATCAAACATTTGGTCCGGCTGTAGCGATGGGGTTGAAAAACAGCCACGAGCCTCTTATGGTGGAAATTCTTTAAGGCCTCCAATGTGGCCTTGATTTCGGTAGGATGGTGCGCGTAATCCTCAAAAACCAGGATATCTTTTTGCTTTAGTTTCAATTCCAGCCTGCGCCGCACGCCCTGATAAGAACCTAAAGCCTCCTGGATAGAGTTAAACCTTAGCTTAAGCTTCAATCCCACTGCTATAGCTGCCAGGGCATTAGATGCATTGTGCCGACCGGGAACTTGCAGAATTATTTCTCCAAGATCCTCGCTTCTATAAACACAGTTAAAACGAGTTAAGCTGTTTTGGATTCGTAAGTCTTTAGCAAAAATATCTGCTTTGTCTGTTAAGCCAAAACTAAAAAGTCTTTTTTTCAAAGAGCGAGCTATTTTGACCAGCTCTAAATCATCTTCACAAAAGATAAGGCAGCCCTCATCCCTGGTCTGATCCATAAACTTGCGAAAAGTCTCTATAATGTGATCTAAATCCCGGTAATAATCTAAATGTTCTCTATCAATATTTGTAACTACCGAATAAAGTGGATTAAGGGTTAAAAATGAAGCGTCGCTTTCATCAGCCTCAAGAACAAAATAATGGCCTTTTCCGCGAAAAGCATTGCCGCTAAGGCTGACCAATTCTCCGCCAATACAAACAGTAGGTTTTAGTCCAGATTTTATTAACAGATGCGAAATTAAGGAAGATGTGGTAGTCTTACCATGGGCCCCGGTTACGGTAATGGCATTTTTCTGGTTTGCCAACTCAGCTAAAGCCTGGGCGCGGCTCGCCACCGCAATCCCCCGAGAATAGGCCGCCAAAAGTTCAGGATTATCTTTTTTAATCGCGGAGGTATAAATCAACAAGTCTGCATCTGTCAGGTTATCGGCAGAATGGCCAATAGAAATCTTAGCTCCCAGTCTTTTTAATTTCTCGGTCAACTGCGATGGTTTTAAATCAGAACCGGAAACCTTCAACCCTTCAGCCAAAAGCAGCTGGGCAATGCCGCTCATGCCAATTCCGCCAATACCAACAAAATGAACCTTGTTCTTACTCAAAAACATAGTTACCTCTGGATCAAAGTAAAGATCTCTTCTTTTAGATTGTGGCTTGCCCCGGGAACTTCTAACATTCTAATTTCCTGCGACAGTTTCTGGCGTATCCTTTCGCTATTAATTAAATCCAACAGCATCCTTTTTAGGTCTTCACTGGATGTATTATGTTCATCTAAGACTAAAGCAGCGCCCTTGCGTTGTAAAAATAAAGCATTATCTTTTTGGTGCTTGGTACCATGAGTATGCGGTATCAAAATACAGGGTAGTCCAAAACTTGCTGCTTCGAAAATAGTGCCTGCGCCAGCGCGGCCAATCATCAGGTCAGCGCTTTCGTAAACGTCTGCCATCTCTTCAAGGAAATCAAAAACCTGTGCCTCCAACCTTAAGGTCCTGTATCTTTCTTGAACATAATGAAAGTCTTTTTTGCCCGCAAGATGTATGAGACGTATCTGCGCAAGTGTGCTCTTATCCAATAAACCCAAACAATTCAATACTAGCTCATTGATATTGTGCGCACCTTGACTACCGCCGCAAATAAGTATTGTAATTTTTCTCCGAAACTCTGCAACCTTACTTGTGAGCTCTTTTCTGCAATGCAAAATATGCCTGCGCAGAGGAAGTCCGGTCTTAACAATTTTGTCTTGGGCTACTCTTTGAGAAAAAAGTCCCGTTGTACCCTCAAAGCTTATGGTTATTTTATCGGCAATCCTGGATAAAAGCTGATTGGCCCTTCCGGGTATCAAGTTTTGCTCATGAATCACTACAGGTTTACCAACTATCCGCGCAATAACTAAAGGCGCAAAAGAAACATAGCCTCCAAAGCCCACTACGACTTCTGGTGAGTGTTTCAAGATGATCAAGAAAGATTTCCAGAAAGCCCAGAATAACTTGGCTGCAAAAAGTATGAATTTAACTGAAAACTTATAAGGTAAACCAACGGCGCTTATGGTTTCAATGTTTACGTTGTTTAAGATATAGCCGGCGGCTTCAAGATAACTCCTATCCCTGGGATGGGTGGAAACAACCAAGGTAATTTGG
>JAMXCY010000040.1 GCA_024543015.1 Candidatus Omnitrophota bacterium
TAATGTTTCTCATTGGGTAGAGGCCGTGGATAATCTACAGGTGGAGATTACCCAGTATTTAGTGGAAATTTCCCAGCGTAGCCTGACGGCGAATGAATCGCAGAGACTGCCGGCGCTCCTACACTCGGTAAACGACGTGGAAAGAATCGGTGACCACGCCGAGAATTTAAAGGAATTAGGTGAGCGGGCAGTGGAAGAGAAGCTCCCTTTTACTAAAGAGGCGTTGGAAGAATTAGGCCTGATGTATAGGGAAGTCAACGCGATGATTGAGGATGTGAAGATTGCCTTAGGACAAGACAACGAGGGCTTAGCGCAAGCCGCTTTAGCCCGAGAAGAGAAACTGAACAGGATGCAGAAGGAACTGCGGCAGAACCACATTCAGAGGTTAAATGAGAGGAAATGTTTTGTTCTTTCCGGAATTATCTTTTTGGACTTTATCAACAATCTGGAAAAGATTGGTGACCACCTTACCAATATTGCCCAGGCAGTAATGGGCTCTTTCCAGTGGGACGACGTGAAGAAGTACAAGGGACGCAAAGATGTTCAAGTCCCGGATTAGAAAGGAGATTAAGGAAAAGTTAAATCAACAAACAGACGCGCAGCGATTACGTAAAAGCAACTTGATTAAAAATAAGCTGTTTAAACTTGCCGAATTTAAGCGGGCCAAATTAGTAATGTTTTATCTGGCCAAGGCTCAAGAAGTAAAGACGCACTCGATGATTGAACAGGCCCAGAGACTCGGCAAAAAAGTTTTGGTACCGGTGATATTAGTGAGAGAGAAAAAGATAATAGCCTCAAGTATAGATGATTTAAAAAGCGAATTATCTCCGGGCCCTTACGGGATATTACAGCCTAAAAAAGAATATGTCCGTGAGGTGCCCCTTAAGCAAATCGATTTAGTGCTGGTTCCCGGCCTTGCTTTTGATCGGCAAGGCCATCGACTAGGTCGAGGCGGAGGCTATTACGATAAATTCCTAGCCAGACTTCCTGTGTCCACTCCCCGTATTGGCTTGGCCTTTGATTTTCAGGTCTTAGAGGACCTACCCACATTCTCCCACGATGTCTCTGTTACCAAAGTAATCTCTGCGTAATCTATCTTAGGGAGGTTCTTATGATAACAGGAATCAATCTTACACATCTGCTCGTAATAAGTATCTGTTCTGCCGTAGGCATTTTTATCCTGGGCTATTTTATCCGCAAGTACGCTGCGGAAAGGAAGGTTAAGATTGCCGAGGTCCGTGCCCGCGAGCTGACTCAAGTCGCGGTCAAAGAAGCGGAGAATATCCGTCGGGAAGCAAAACTGGAAGCCAAAGATCTGCTTTATAAAACACGGGCGGAATTTGAGCGGGAAACTAAAGAAACAAGGCAGAGACTGTTTAGTCTGGAAAAAAGGCTGATGCAGAAAGAAGAGAATATCGACCGCAAAGTGGATATTCTGGATAAAAAGGAAAGAAGCGTGCAGGGACGAGAGAGAAACATCTCCTTCCGCGAAAAACAGCTAGAAACAAAAAACAATGAGTTGAGGCATTTAATCGAAGAAGAAAAGCAGAGGTTGCAGAGAGTTTCCAGCCTTACCGCTGAGCAAGCTAAACAAATTCTTCTGGAAAGGATGGAACGCGAAACCAGGCTTGATGGCGCGGCAATGATCAAGCGAGTGGAGGAAGAGGCCAAAGAGAGCGCTGACAAAAAGTCTAGAGAGATAATCAGCTTGGCTATTCAGAGATGTGCTGCCGATCATACGATTGAGTCCACAGTTAGCGTAGTCAGCCTGCCTAGCGACGAAATGAAGGGCAGGATTATTGGCCGGGAGGGCAGAAATATTCGCGCCCTGGAGATTGCCACGGGGATTGACGTAGTCGTTGATGATACCCCGGAAGCAGTTACTCTCTCCGGGTTTGATTTAGTCAAAAGGGAAATCGCCAGGACCGCTTTAGAGAGGTTGATTACCGACGGGCGTATCCATCCGGCGCGCATCGAAGAAGTAGTGGCTAAAGTGAAGCAGGAGATGGAAGCTACTATTCGAGAGGAGGGCAAGCGCGCTGCCTTTGATGCTGGGGTGCACAGGTTGCACCCGGAAGAGATAAAGCTCTTAGGTCGGCTCAAATACAGGACCAGCTTTGGGCAAAATGTATTGCAACACTCTAAGGAAGTAGCTTATCTTTTAGGAGTGATGGCTTCGGAGCTAGGCCTGGATTTTGTGTTGGCACGTAGAGTTGGCCTGTTGCACGATCTGGGCAAGGCTGTTGATCATGAGGTAGAAGGAACCCATGCTAAGATTGGTGCAGAACTAGCCAAAAAATATGGGGAGAGCACAGTAGTGGTAAATGCTATTGCCGCCCATCATCAGGATGTCGAAACCGAATCGCTTTTGGCCGTGTTGGTTCAGGCGGCCGATGCTATTAGCGCAACCCGTCCCGGGGCCAGACGCGAGACATTAGAGTCTTACGTGAAGCGCCTGGAGAAGCTAGAGTCAATAGCTGACTCTTTTAAGGGCGTGGAGAAGGCCTATGCTATTCAGGCCGGCAGAGAAGTAAGAGTGATTGTGCAGCCAAACAAAATTAACGATGCCGAAGCCACAATCTTGGCCAGGGAGATTAGAAAAAAGGTGGAGGAAGGATTAGAATATCCAGGGCAGATTAAGGTTACCGTAATTCGTGAAACCAGAGTCATTGAGTACGCAAAATAAATTTGGTTGAGTTCGTTATGCCCGTTAGGCTCGTTAACGGGCTAAACGAACAAAACGATCGGAACGAATAAATGAAGATACTATTTATCGGGGACATAGTCGGAAGCCCGGGCAGAGAGGCCATAGATAGGCTTTTGCCGGGGCTTAAGAAAAAATATAAAATCGACCTAAGTATAGCTAATGCGGAAAATACTGCCGGAGGCTCAGGGATAACTCCCAAGATTGCCGAAGAGCTCTTCGGCTTTGGCCTGGATGCGCTTACCAGCGGCGACCATATCTGGAAAAGAAAAGAAATTTTAGAGTTGCTGGATTCGGAGATGAGAATCTTTCGTCCGGCCAACTATCCTAAAGGGGCTCCGGGAAGAGGCTACGGCGTGATTAAAACAAAGAAGACAAAACCCGTGGGGGTGATAAATTTAGAGGGCCGGGTGTTTATGTCCAGTTTAGATTGTCCTTTTAAGCGTGCGCAAGAAGCCGTTGAGGAACTTAAGAAAGAGACACAGATTATATTAGTGGATATGCACGCAGAGGCTACCAGCGAAAAGATTGCCTTGGGTTGGTTCCTTGATGGAACGGTCAGCGCGGTCTTGGGCACACATACTCACGTGCAGACAGCAGACGAACAGATTTTGCCCGCAGGCACCGCTTACATTACAGATCTGGGTATGACCGGACCCTATGATTCGGTAATCGGCAGAAAAAAAGAGCAAATATTGACTCGCTTCCTTACGCAGATGCCTGTGCGTTTTGAAATGGCGCAAGATAAGGTAGAGCTGCACGGCGTGGTTTTGGATATAGATGAGAAGACCGGCAAGGCTAGGTCGATAGAAAGAATACAAGAAAAGTTATAAGGAGGCCAAGATGTGGGATGGGGTAGACAGGCGTAGATTCCCGCGTGCAGAATATCCGTGTTTGATTACCATGCGTAGAGCTGCACCTTCTGAGCAGGCTATTCTTACCCATACGGAAAACATTAGCGTAAGCGGTGTGCGGATAATCAGCAGGAAAAAGCTAGAGGTGATGATGGAAGTAGACTTAGAAATAGATTTAATGGATACGCTGCCGACTATCGCCCCCAAGGGCATGGTAATGCGGGTTGAAGAAATTCCTTCTGGGCGAGAGGACCAGTCTCGACATTATGATATAGGTATTAGATTTATTACACTCCCAGACGAAGCCAGGCGTAGAGTTGATAGTATAGTTGAACATCTCCTGAAGAAAAAGTAAACCAAATGACGGGAAAAAGGCGCATCTATACTGTCTCGGAATTAACGCGCAAAATAAAATTACTCCTGGAAGAAGGATTTGCCCAAATCTGGATTGAAGGAGAAATATCTAATTTTACTCACCACCAATCAGGCCACATGTATTTTAGTCTTAAGGATGAAAATAGCATCATATCTTCTGTATTATTCCGCGGAGTTAACAGAAATTTAAAATTTGAGTTAAAGGACGGCATACAAGTTATCTGTTTTGGTAAGGTGAGTCTGTATGATCGCCGGGGACAGTATCAATTATATGTCGAAAAAATAGAACCAAAAGGCGTTGGGGCTTTACAGCTTGCTTTTGAACAACTTAAAGAACGTCTTAGCAAAGAAGGACTTTTTGATCCGAGACATAAAAAACCTATTCCTTTTCTTCCGCAGCGCATTGGCATTGTGACTTCACCTACAGGAGCAGCTATCAGCGATATTTTAACGGTCTTAAAAGAAAAATTTGCTAATCTCGAGATAGTCTTAAGACCGGTAAGAGTTCAGGGTGAGGGTTCAGCCGAGGAGATAGCCGAAGCTATCGACCAGTTTAATCAATACGACCAAGTCGATGTTTTAATTGTTGGCCGTGGTGGTGGAAGCCTGGAGGATCTTTGGGCTTTTAATGAAGAAGTTGTAGCCCGCGCTATATATCGTTCAAGAATTCCTATAATTTCTGCTGTGGGTCATGAAATAAACTCTACTATTTCCGATGGTGTTGCTGATCAGCGTGCAGCTACGCCTAGTAAGGCAGCAGAGAGAGTCATTGCCGACAAACAAGAACTCTTAGATAAAATAGACAACTTTTATTCCCGGGCAGAGAAAGCAATCTCCTACACAATTGAATTATTAGAACATAGACTACAAAGATATGTTTTCCGCAAAGATCCCTCTGACTTAATTCAGCAATACCAGCAGAGGATCGATGAGTTAATCTCGACTTTGAATCTTAAGCTGAGACATTTAGCCGAAATCAATCGGGAAAAATACAATGTTTTAATCGGCAAACTCCACGCTTTAAGCCCCTTAAACATTTTATCCCGTGGCTACAGCATAACGTTGCGCCTGCCCCAGAGGCAAATAGTGACAAAAGCAGAAGAATTAAAAATAGGGGCAAAGGTTAGCACAAAGCTGGCTGGGGGCTCATTCATTAGCAAGATAGAGGAGATATCGAAAAATGGCAGAAATGAAATTTGAAGAGGCGTTAAAAAAGTTAGAAAAGCTGGTAGAGGAATTAGAGTCCGGGAAACTTGCGCTTGAGGATTCCTTAAAAAAATATGAAGAAGGAATAAGACTGTCTCGTTTTTGCCATAAGACCTTACAGGCTGCGCAGAGAAAGATTCAAGTCTTGGCCAAGAAAGGCGAAGGCTGGGAATTGAAACCTTTTGCTGATACGCAAGGCGAATGATAGAAAATATCAACAGCCCAAATGAATTAAAGAAGTTATCTTTAAAGCAATTGCCCCAGCTTGCCCAGGAGATCCGCCGGGAAATTATAGAAACAGTGACCAAAACCGGAGGCCACCTGGCTTCTAGTTTAGGCGCTGTGGAGTTGGCTATTGCCTTGCATTATGTCTTGGATACACCGAAGGATAAAATAATCTGGGATGTTGGTCATCAGGCTTATGCCCATAAGATCTTAACCGGGCGCCGAGAAAGATTTCATACCCTGCGCCAGTGGCAGGGATTAAGCGGCTTTCCCAGCAAAGACGAAAGTATTTATGATACCTTTACTGTTGGGCATGGTTCGACATCGATTTCCACAGCCTTAGGCTTAGCTTGTGCTTACTCTAAGCAGAAAGAAAAACAGATACCGAAAGTAGTGGCGGTAATCGGAGATGCGGCTTTAGGCGGGGGCATGGCCCTGGAAGCCCTCAATCACGCCGGGCAGTTGAAGAAAGATCTGGTAGTTATCCTTAATGACAATAAGATGGCTATTTCCAGAAGCGTAGGCGCCTTAAGCCATTACCTTAACCGGATAATTACCATGCCCATCTATAACCGCATTAGGCGGGACATAGAGAACTTAGTCAAACGTGTTCCCCGTTTTGGTAAACAAATGAATGCTTTGGTCAGGCGCTTGGAGGAAAGTTTAAAAAATCTTTTGGTCCCGGGAATGTTATTTGAAGAGCTGGGTTTTCGTTATTTCGGCCCCATTGATGGGCATAATATTGAGGAGGTAGTGCGTACTTTGAGTAATGTACTCAAGCTGGAAGGGCCGGTGCTTATCCACGCCGTGACCACCAAGGGCAAGGGATATTCCCGCGCTGAGGAAATTCCTGAGAAATTTCACGGCATCAGCCCTGATCTGGTAGAAAACCCCGTGCTTAAGCGCAAAGGGTTTACGCAGATTTTTAGCGAAAAATTAATTCACCTGGCCCGTCAGGACAAAAGGATTGTAGCAGTTACTGCCGCTATGCCCGAAGGAACGGGCCTGGATAAGTTTGCTCAAAGTTTCCCCGGAAGATTCTATGATGTGGGAATGGCCGAGGCACACGCAGTAGGTTTTGCCGCTGGGCTTGCCCGGACGAACTTGCGCCCTTTTGTAGCTATTTACTCTACATTCTTGCAGCGTTCCTACGACCAGATAATCCATGATGTCTGTCTTCAGAATCTGCCGGTGACCTTATGTCTGGACCGCTCAGGCATCGTCGGGGAGGATGGCGTTACTCATCAAGGCGTTTTTGACCTAGCTTATCTTAGTCATATTCCCAACCTAACTGTTATGGCTCCTAAGGACGCAGAGGAATTAGAGAAGATGCTGGAGTTTGTTCTCAGAATAAACCGGCCTACGGCAATCAGATATCCTAAGGGAGAAACTCCAGATAGAAGAGATCTGTTTCCCGAAAATTATAGACCTTCTGAAATTGAATATGGCAAGGGTGAAGTCTTGCGCGAAGGAAAACATCTGGCCATTATTGCCTTAGGAGCTCAAGTGTATCCAAGTTTAGAAGCGGCGAAAATCTTAAGCCTTCAAGGCCTGCAATGTAGTGTGGTTAATGCTCGTTTTGTGCAGCCTCTTGATCAGATGTTGCTGAAGACAATTTGCGCTAAGTTCTCCAAGGTAGTGGTAACGGAAGAGGCCGTGGCTGCAGGAGGCTTTGGCTCAAGGATTTTAGAATTTCTCGAGAGAGAAAGGATTTCGGGTGTGCAGATAAAAAGAATTGCTTTACCCTCTGTCTTTATTCCTCACGGCAGGCGTAATTTTCTGTTAGAGAAATACGGTCTGAGGGCTCAGGGCATAGTTGAGGCTGTACTCAATTTCAAAAAGCACTAGAGTAGAAGGTAGCAGCTAGATACAATGGGTAAAATTAAAATAGATCGCCAGAGGTGCAAAGGATGTAATCTTTGTATAGAAATGTGCCTCAAAGGATTGATTATTCTGGATAAATCTTTGAATAGAAAAGGCGTACATCCGGCTTATTTTAAAGGTGGGAAATGTTCGGCGTGCACGTTTTGCGCCCAAATTTGCCCGGAGTGTTGTATTGAAGTGTTTAAATAAGAAAATACTAATGACCGGGAATGAAGCCATAGCCGAAGCGGCGATTCGCGCCGGATGCGATTTTTACGCCGGCTATCCGATTACCCCACAAAATGAACTCATCGCTTATATGGCTAAAAAGATGCCCCAGGAGAATCGCGTTTTTGTGCAGGCAGAAAGTGAGTTAGCTGCTATCAGTATGGTGATGGGAGCTTCTGCCAGTGGTAAGCGAGCAATGACTACTTCTTCCAGCCCCGGGATTAGTCTTAAACAGGAAGGCATTTCTTATTTAGCTGGTGCGCGCCTGCCTTGCTTGATCGTGAATGTTATGCGCGGGGGCCCGGGTTTAGGCAATATCGCCCCAGCGCAATCAGACTATTTTCAGGCTACTAAAGGCGGAGGACACGGCGACTACCACAGTGTTGTCCTGGCGCCTTCTTCAGTCCAAGAAGACCAAATCATAAGCTTCTTGAAC
>JAMXCY010000041.1 GCA_024543015.1 Candidatus Omnitrophota bacterium
ACTCAGCAAGCCCCGAGTAGTTATGCATATCGAAGTTCTGCAATTGACCCAGCAAATCTTTATACTGCATATGATGCTACTGCGAGCGGCGATCCAGACGAAGCTACCGTTAAAAACGTAGCATTGTATTATCTAATTAAGTATTAAAAAGGAAATAAATGAGCACATTCTCTTCGCTATCACAAGAAGCTTTCTCAAAAAAGATTTTGCTTGCAGAGTTAGATATTGGACAGACGCAAACTTTTTTCACAAATTGGGCAGCAGGTATTTGGTATGTAGATTTCGATGCAGTTTATTCGCGCGCCGAGCCGTGGATGACCGACAATATATCTTCACAAAGAATAAATGCAGTTGGCTCTGTATATGCCAATGGAACTCTTCTACTTAAGGTTAATTCGCTCGCTGATGTGCATACAAACGATAAATCGTTTTACTGGGATAGTGGAGACAAAGTTGTATATCTTAAACTTCCTAATTCTGACTCTCCTGAATTATTTAATATAGTTTTCGGAGTGGCAATAAAGGTTAGTAATAAAGCTGGTGTTTATGGCGGAGATTATTACGATGGCCGGTTGGTGAGTGTTCCTAATATAAATAAGAGTAAAGATCCAATGTTCTTTGGTAAGATTTCCTTTGATGGTGGTAAAGTTGTTTTGCTAAATGAAGATGGAGAGTTCGACCTCTACGGAGAAGAACAAGATATTTTTGGTAATCCTCTTAGATTATATCTTGGCTTTGGTGACTTAGAGTTCTCATCCTTCAAAGAGCTCTATGAGGGATTCATTGAGGAGTGTAAAATAGGAGAAGGTGGTTTTGAGATAGAAGTCTCTGATAAAAGAAAGCAGCTGAATAGAAAGCTTCCAATAGATACATATTATAAAACAGAAGCCCCTTCGGGTCAAACAAACTACCCAGACTTAAAAGATAAGAATATTGGTAAGAGTATCCCAGTTGGATGGGGAGTAATTAAGAACGCAGAGGTGGTTTGTACTAATGAAGAAGTTGATCCTGCTGGTGTACCTTGGGAATTCAAGATTTGTAATTGCACTTACCATGCCATTAATGCAATAACACAAGTTTATGTTGAAGGCTTTGATCTTGTTGGAGTAAGCACTGATGATCTTGCGAATGGCGAATTCACTCTCGCCTATAATGCTACTCCTGGCGACGGCGAATATAAAAAGGGAGATAAGGTAACAGTTGATTATAGCGGCTACGAAGATGAAGGTGGAACTCTAATCTCTAATGGTATGGACCAAATAAAAGACATCTTACTTTCATATTATTATCCAATTGCATACAATAATTATTATTTTAATGTTGATGAGTGGAATCATTTTACATTAGCAGCAGCAGATGTTAGTATTTTTATTGCTAAACTCACCGAGACCTGGAAAATAATAGAAGATATTTCATACGCAACAGCTGGCAATTGGCTTGTGCAGGATAATGGGCTCTACACCTTTAGAATATACGATAGTGCAAGAAGCACTGTTCAAACAATATATTACTATGAATTAATGGATTCCTTAGAACTTGCTGTCATATATGATCCACAGGAGGTTTTGACTTCTTGTAGAATAGGATATAACAAGGATTGGAATGAAGATGAATATATTTACAAGGTGAATAGTGAATCTGAAGAACAGAACTACTTAAAATATAAGACCTATAGGGACAAAACTTTCGACACTCTACTTACATCCGAAGCCGCTGCATATGATTTTTCAGTCAAGATTATGGAACTATCTGGAATTGTAAATAAACCCATAGAAGTTCGCACGAAGATGCAATCTGTTGATAGAGTTATTGGAGATATGATTAAAGTTCAATATAGAACTAAAAACAGAACATTCTTAGGGTGGTTAAAATGTGAAGTTATTGGTAAGATGATTGACTTAAATAAAATGGAAGTCAACCTCACCTGTAGAATAGTTAAGAGAACTGAAGCAGACCCTTCAAGAGCACTATCTCATATTGGCGATCAATATAACACGAGAACATATAATGGCGCAACTGCTCATTCAGGCGAGCTTTATAGTAAAACACTTTATAGAGATATTTAATAATTATTAAATAAAGGAGATTGCAAATGGCAATAAAATATAACAAAACGCTCACGGGACAACAAATTACCGATGAGCTACATAATAACTTAGGGAATGACTTCTATTCTCTTGATCACGATACATTCTGGGGCGGAAATGATTTTGACATTTGGACTGGTGCAGGAGCAACTGGAATTCACTTAATAGAAGATACTCATTACACACTGCACGACGAGGACACAACACTTACTACCGAATCTGGAAGCACTGTTTATACGACTCTTAAGATTATAGACCCTACATACCAAGCAGTTGATTTGTATTTTACCTATAAGACAATCGGAGACTACAATGAGGCAGAAGATATAAACGATTTAGCTGCTAACATAGCTGCTAACACTCCGGCCGGAGTTATATTATTATTCGGTGGCGCTGCAGCGCCTACTGGTTTTTTACTCAGCGACGGCTCCTCTCTCCTCCGAGCTTCTTATTCAGAATTATTTACTGCAATCGGAACTGCTTACGGAACTGCAGCCGGTACTCACTTTAATATCCCAGATTTACGAGGGCAGTTTCCGAGGGGGGTAGATGGAGGTGCTGGAGTTGACCCTGATGCTGCGGGCAGAACTGCATTACAAGCAGGTGGAAATGTAGGAGATAATGTTGGAAGTAAGCAGTTAAGTCTTGCTAATTCATTAAATCAAGTTGAGACGAAAGATTCAGGAGGGGGATCACTAGGTGTAAGAACAATTCCTGATACCGGTTGGTCGACTTATCAATACACAGCAACATACTATTCTGCTGGCGGTTGGAGGTCAATAAGATTTTCTAAAAAAGGCGGAGAAACAAGACCTGTAAACGTTTATGTCAATTATATTATCAAATATTAAAAAGGAGAGAAAATTATGAATGCATACGCATATAATCCAATTACAAAAGAATACGTCGGAAGGGTGAAAATGCAGCCCAATCCATTAGAAGGTGGGTTTTTACTGCCAGCTAATTCTACTCTTGATAAACCCCCTTATGCTAAGAAGAAACAAATAGCTGTTTGGAACGATAAGTGGGAAATAAAAAAAGATAATAGAGGAACCTATTGGAGCAAAAAAACAAAAGAGGAACAGGAGATTACCGAGATTGGGCTGGTGAAAGATAAAAATTGGACTAAACTGCAGCCAATCTCTGGAAGATGTATTTGGGACGTTGACCAATGGGTTGAACCACCTTTAACTATTGAAGAACAAGAAATAAAAGACAAAACGGATTATTCAGAAACGATGCCAGATTTAGTTAAAAGCTTAGAGGCAAGGATAGCATTATTGGAAACAAGAGGTAAATAATGAACAACGAAGAGCTATACACCAGCATAGAAAAACTACAGAAGCATAGTGATGAAAGAGATGATATAATAGAAAAAAAGTTAGACAAGCTTGATGAAAAAATAGATGATATGAATGAGTGGCTTCGTAACGGCCTTTCGGAAAAAATAGTTAATGCAATTAAGAACCACCTAAACGAGCGTTTTGTAAAGAAAACAAAATGGTTCTTTAGTATTCTGGTGACGGCCGCTCTTGGAGTAGCTGTAAAACTAATATTTTTCGTATAAACTTCAAGTTTTCCGATTTCCTCGAAAGATAAATAATACTATGATAGGAATATATGTATTAGAAAACACTACTAACGGCAAACTGTATGTTGGGCAATCTACGAATTTGAAAAGAAGGGTGAGGAGACATGGATATCGAAGCACACGTAACAATAAATCTGTTATAGACCGAGCCGTAAATAAGCACGGCTGGGATAATTTTAAGCAATACATTTATTACGTTCCCGAAGAGTTTTTAGATTATTTTGAGACGGAAATGATAAAACGGTTAAACAGCTTATTGCCGAATGGGTATAATCTTAAAACTGGTGGGGCAAATGGAAGGCATTCTGAGGAAACGTGTAGAAAAATGAGCGAAGAAAGAAAAGGAAAAAAACATAAGCCATTTTCTGCCGAGACAAGAGTTCGGCAGAGCGAAGCAAAAAAAGGCAATAAGAATCCTATGTTTGACAAACATCATTCTGAAGAAACAAGGGCTCTGCAGAGCGAAGCACACAAAGGCAAAACATTTTCTGAAGAAACAATAGCACTTATGAGCATAAATCACGCAGATTTTAGAGGCGAAAATCATCCCCGTTGGAAAGGCGATAATGCTTTGCCGGCTACTATACGACAAAGAGAAAAGAGAATGGTTGATCCTACATGGCATGAACGACATAGAGCCAGGAGGGCAGAAAAAAGTGTGACTACTATATGACGAAGAAAAAGAAAAGAAAAATGACTAAAAAAGAAAATTCGGATGAACTATATGCAATTGCGAAATTAAAGAATGGAGAATTAGTAAAGAAGCTAACTTTTAGAATTAGCAAAGATGACTGGAGCGAGCTCCAAATGGTATTATACTTAGAAGATGCTAAGTTAGCTACTGTTATCAATCAACTTCTTGTTGGATGGGTCGCTGAGAAAAATCTGGGATACATAGAAAATCACCACGAGCTCTTTCCTCCACACTCGGAAGAAGAGAAATATTAAAGCTAAATCACCGCTTTGGATTTTATCACCCAGGGCTTTTTGCGTGCAGGTATCACAGTGATAGGTAAATGTATGTGTATCTGTTTTCTAAAGATTTTCGGAGAAAGTTTCGATAACCCGTCTAAGAAAGTCATCTTTTGCGCAGCGGCGCTAAGATAATACCATGGAAAAGAAAATTATTGGAGTCGAACGGTATCAAAGATACTTAGCTCGGCGAAACAAAAGAAAAGCTAACGTGCCTAACTACAAAGCAAAAAGAAATAAACGGTATAAAGACCGGAGAATAGCAAAAAAGTTAGCAGATAAATAATAAAGACAATAATTCTGTTAGAGCTGGGTGAGGGACCTCTAACTCTTGCCTGGTTCTAACTTTTTAGAGGAGAAAACATACTATGAACAAAGAACAAACAAAAAGGCTTGAGGAGAATACTCCAGCTGCAGATGATATATTATTTGATTTTGATTACAGCGGCAAGGGAAATGCTGAGAGGATGCTTAAGCTATACAGAGAAGAAATCCTTTACTGCGCTAAAATAAAAGAATGGTATGTATGGGATAAAATTCGATGGGAACGGGATGACACAGAGAAAGTAGAAAGTTTTGCAGACGCAACTATAGT
Organism: Candidatus Omnitrophota bacterium; assembly: GCA_024543015.1. Taxonomy (GTDB): domain Bacteria; phylum Omnitrophota; class Gorgyraeia; order JAFGHF01; family JAFGHF01; genus JAMXCY01. The sequence continues at coordinate 5,246 of JAMXCY010000041.1, forward strand.
AAAAATTATGGACCGCGAGGCCTCTATAAAAGACGTAGTTGCGCTAAAAGCATATAAAGCTTTCATTAAACGTAGTAGATACAAATCAATGATTGCCGAAATGCTGTTTTTTAGCAGGCTGCAAAGGCAAGTTATCTTAGAAGCCTTAGATACTCACGATAGATTACTTATCTGTAAGAATGGAACTTTAGATTTAGATACTTTAGAACTAAGGATTTCCGACCCAGCAGACCTTATGACTAAATGCTGCGGCACTGAATATGATCCGGACGCTGTAAGCCCACAATGGGAACAATTCATAGAAGAGATTACTGAAGGCGATAATTCTCTTGCTGATTATTTGCAAAGGATAATTGGATACTCGCTTTCGGGGGACACTTCAGAACATGCATTCTATATTTTATATGGAAATGGCTTTAATGGTAAAGGAACTTTCATGAATGTAGTAAAAGAATTGTTGAAAGAATATGCACAACAAGGAAGTGTTGAAACAATCTACATGAGAAGAAATGATAGACCAATTAGAAGCGACATTGCTCATATGCTTGGGGCAAGATTAATATCTTTTACAGAGGGAGACCAAGGCCGACATTTAGACGAGGGAATGGTAAAGACCCTAACTGGTGAAGATGCCCAAAATTGTAGGGAACTCTACGGCAAAGAATTTGATTATGTTCCTACTGCTAAGTTTATTCTACAAACCAACCACATGCCCGAAATCCGCGGCACCGACGAGGCGATTTGGGGAAGGATAAAACTTATTCCTTTCAAATTACACATTAAAGAAAGAGATAGAAACCTTACGCTTGGAAGGAAACTCTTAGAAGAACTACCCGGCATCTTGAACTGGGCACTCAAAGGCTGGGAAGACTGGAAAGCAAATGGGATGCAAACTCCTCAACGAATTAAAGATGAGACACTGTCTTATAGACACGAGAGCGATATATTTGGCAAATTTTTGGACGATAAATATATTAAAGACCCTAATGGGAAAGTTTTGTCCAGTAGTATGAAATACACCTACGTAGATTGGTGTTTAGAAGAAAAGGAAAAACAAATGAGCGACCGAAATCTCTGGCAAACACTTGCGTTCCGCGGCTTTACCAAGACAAAGATGAAAGGCTCGGCTGGCCGGGAACGCTGCTGGCGGGGACTAAAGGAGAAATGATGTTAATGTCGCCGTCAAACGACAGCCTATATGTTAGTTATTCTATAGAACTTAGAATATAAAAAAGATAGTATAGAAGCTGTCGTTTGACGGCGACAGCGAGGATATATTCACTCATAGTAAAATAAGGAGGAAAACAATGGCTTGGAAAGTAAAGAAAACAGAAGACAGATATTTAGTATGCAACGACACTCCTATGACCAAAGATTTGTGGATGACATATTCGAGTAAGAAAGAAGCTCGAGAAATGGTAAATAATCTTAATTCTTTCGGTGATGTTCTCGATGAATAGGGAAATACTAAAGAAACTGATTAGGGACCAAACATGCAACAATTGCGTATTCTATAAATTCGAGGTTGCATCATGGGGAGGCTTATGTGGGGCATGTGGCAGACTACGCTTGGATCACACCTGTGATAATTACATACAAGATTTAGATAGTTTAAGTAAGATTTTAGCAGGAGGATAGAATAATGAAAGTTTATTGCAAAGAATGTGGATCATTTATATTGCGTTTGGGGAGGTCTGATTCATATTGGTATAATGGCAAATGCGATGGCTGTGCGGACAAAAACAAGTATGACGATAGGGGAGTCAATAAAAGAATATCAGCAGAACTAAAGAGGGAGATAAATTATGGAAATTAAAGAAATTAGAATTAGAAAGAAAAAATTGGAGATGACTATGACGACGCTATTATACGATTTTAAGGTAACAACAGGCCTCAAAATATGGTATATTGGTGTCAGAGGCGGCGAAGTTAAGGCGTTTGTAGAACTTCCCACTGAGTAAAAAACTCAGCCCTTTTTGGCTCTCCTATGCTGTCTAAACAGGCAGCTGGACGAGCAAAAAGCTGAGAAAAAACCCAAAGTGATGGTTATACACTGCGTTTTTGGGAGAAAATAATCTCAGACAGCTAAAGCTTTACATAGCAAGGAGATAAGTATGAAGAAGAGAAACTGCGTTTTGTATGAAGAACCAGAGAACTGCGGCATCCAAGAAAATTGCAAGTATTGGATCTTAGAAAAGCACGAATGTAAAATAACTACCGAGACCCAGCGATTTATTGACAGAGAAATACGTATTAGTAATGCTAAGAGTGCGATAGAAATATGAAGAAGAAGAGTTGCATAATAAATGAGAATCCCTTGGATTGTAGTTTCAAAGGAGACTGCAAATATTGGGATTTGGTAGAATGTGAATGCCAATATACGATTTCTAACACGAGACAGCGGTATTTGCAGAAGAGGAGAAGAGAATACAATGACAAGAGAAGAACTAAAAAGGGAATTAAGAGATAAGACTTGTTCTACTTGTGCTTGGGTCGGGTCTGGAGGTTGCACTATACGCGTCCCTGATATCAAAAATTGCGAATGTTATCGCGGATCGCGATTGCTATAGAAAAAGAATCGATAGTGTCTTATAATAAACTAAG
>JAMXCY010000042.1:0-7493 GCA_024543015.1 Candidatus Omnitrophota bacterium
GCTGCTTCTGTTCTTCTTTGGGTTGTTCTTTTGGCTCTTCTGGTTTTGGCTCTTCTTTTGGTTCTTCTGGTTTTGGCTCTTCTTTTGGTTCTTCTGGTTTTGGTTGTTCCAGGTCCTTTTTAACCTGCTCAAGCTGTTTTTTGAGTAGTTGCTGTTCCTGCTCCAGTTTTTTATTATTCTCCTTGAGTGCAACTATCTCCTGCTGCTTAGAATGTAAATCCTGCTCTAACTTTTTGCACTTAATTACCTGGTCCTGAACTTGCCTTTTCTGTTGTTCCAGCTGATTCGCCAGACCTTTGCTTTCAGTGGCTTGCTTCTGGAGCCGGTCATATTTACCTTTAAGGTCTTGATTTACTTTATCCCTGGTTGCAATTTCTGCTTTGAAGCTATCAAACTCCTCTTTAGATACCTGAATTTCTTTTTGCAATCTATCCTTTTCCGCCGTGGCTGCTTCAAGCTCATGTTCCTTATTCGTGAGTTCATCTTCCAAGCTGTCTCTATGCACTGCGTGTTTATCTAAAACTTCCTCGTCTTTGCCTAATTGTTTATATAGCAAAAAGATAATTACCACGACTGCGCCTGCCATAAGTAGCGCCAAGATTAAAAGAAAAGGCAGCATATTTTTCACCCTCCAGCTTTATTGTTGCTGTTAGTTCTCGCCTGTTACTTTGTTAGGCTCTCAAATAGCTTCCTTGCCTCTTCAACAGAGGCATTTTCGTGGACAATATGGCGAATCGCCTGAATCATCGCCACAGAATTATTTGACTGCCAGATATTTCTTCCCATATCCACGCCTATTGCGCCCCGCTCTAGGGCATCGTAAGCAAGTTGCAGGGCATCCTGTTCTGTTTTCAATTTAGGGCCGCCAGCAATAACCAGGGGCACAGGAGAATATTCTACTACCCTCTCAAAATCATCGCAATAATAGGTCTTGATCAGCTGCGCACCAAGTTCTGCGGCAATGCGACAGGCTAAAGAAAGATAGCGGGCATCGCGCTTGCCTAACTCCCTGCCCACAGCGGTAACCGCCAATACCGGCATGCCGTACCTTTGAGCTTCATTAACCAGATTGGCCAAGCCCGATAGTGTCTGGTGCTCATACTTTGCTCCCACATAGATAGAAAGAGCGCAAGCCGCGACATTTAAGCGAACGGCTTCTTCCATAGAAGTAGTAATTGTCTCTTTAGATAAATCTTCCCCAACGATACTGTTTCCGCCAGAAACTCTCAAAATTACCGGCACAGAGGTATTGGCGTCAATGCAATTGCGCAATATCCCACGGGTCAACATTATAGCATCGGCATAAGGTAAAAGCGGCTTAACCGTCTCCCCGGGCTTCTCTAATCTTTTTACCGGCCCCAGGAAATATCCGTGGTCCATAGCTAACCAAACTGCTCGCCCAGTCTCGGGCTTAATTAATTTTGCCATTCGGTTCTTCATTCCCCAATCCATTTTTGCCTCCCTCTCCTCTATTTCTGCGGATTAACGATTACTTTCATCGATTCTTTGGCTTTGGTGACGAGCTGAAAGCCCTGCTGAATTTTATCCAAGCCAAAGCTATGAGTAATCATCTCTTTAACGCGTATTTTATGCCTGTGAATTAAGTCTCGTGCTGCTAAATGTTCCTGCGGGGTTGCCGCATAGGAAGAGCTAAGCGTTATCTCATTGCGCCAAAAGGTATCATTTATCGAAAGTGGAATGGTCAACCCTTTAGCTGTAGCGGCAAAGAAAAACACGCAACCGCCGCGTTCTACAGATTGCAATGCCGCCATATTAGCAGATTCTGCACCGGTGGCCACAATTACTAAATCCGCTCCTCTGGCTTTATTCAATTCGCCTAAGCGCTTGGGCAGATCTTCTCTTTTCACATTTATTGTCGCATCTGCCCCTAATTGCTTGGCTAATTTTAGACGATAATCGACTATGTCTGTAGCTACAATTAAAGAAGCTCCATTAAGTCGGGATAGCTGGACATGCAATATTCCTGCCACACCACAACCTAAAACTAAAACACTTTTACCCTTCGACATCTTAGCCAATTTCTGCCCACGTAAAGCACAAGCCAAAGGTTCAATAAAAGTTGCTTCATCGTATGGTAAGTTATCCGGCAAGGGATAAACTCCGCCTAATTCCACATTTATCGCCGGCAGGCGCACAAACTCAGCAAAACCACCGGGATCAAAGTGGGTCTGGCGTAAGGTATCGCAAACGGTCGCATGCCCGCTTAAACAGTAACGACACTTACCGCAGGGCACGTGATGTGAAGCCGACACTCTTTGACCCTTTTTATACTGAGTGAGCCCCGACCCTACCTCGGTTATTTCTCCGGCAATCTCGTGGCCTAAGATTAAAGGAGTCTTATCCTGGCGGTACCATTCTAAAACATCTGTTCCGCAGATGCCGCTTGCCTCTACGCGAATTAAAAGCTCCCCCGAAGCAATTTTCGGCGTGGCCCTCTCTTCTATCCGAAGATCATTATTGTTGTAATAATTAGCTACACGCATTTAAAGTTGTTTGGCTAAGGCTTCAATATCCACATAATCCTCAATCATCTTCTTGATAACTTTGGTCTTTTCTGAATCCTCGGGCCTAATCTTTACTGTCAAATCATGAACGCGGGAGGCCACACTGTAAGTATCCCCTTGCGCTAAAAGTAAAGGGATGTTGGCTCTTTTTACTAAATCGACAACTGTTTTATGAGGTTTAATCCCTCCGGTTAAAATAAGACCGGATATACGCAGGTCATCTTTTGCCCGATCCATCTGAAAACCTACCACAGCTAAAATCATATCCTCTCTGTCACCGGGAGTGATAATCAAGCTTTGATCAGAAAAGTATTTTAAAGCGTCATGTGGGGCCATTGCTCCGACTAAGATTTTATCTACCCTTCTTTCTAAAAAGGACTTACCGACTAAGAGCTTAAAATTTAATTCGGTGATTATTTGCTTTATAGTAGGATCAGATAGTATCTCATGATACGGGATAACGCCAAAAACCTTCAGGCCCTTCTTTTTCAATCCTAAGCGCACAATACGATTGATTTGTTCGTATTTTTCCGGCCTGACCTTATTAATTATCACTCCGGCTACCTCGACTCCCTCTTTTTCAAATAAGGCCTTATTCAGGGTAATTTCATCAATCGGCCGGCCAATACCTCCTGAGGAAACTATCACTACCTTTGAGTTCAATATCTTAGCTACGGCAGCATTGGAAAGATCAAATACCGAACCTACTCCGGCATGTCCTGTACCCTCAATCACAACCAAATCATTACCTTTGGCCACAGCGCCAAATGAATCCTTAATCCGCCGCACTAGTTTTTCTCTTGTGCCTTCTAGAATATACTTTTTTGTAAAACCCCTTTCGATAGCTATCGGGCTCATATCGCGAATCGCGCATTCAATCCCACAGGCCTTTTCGATTAATACAGAATCCTCATCTACCTTCTCGCCTCTTTCAATGACGTATCTCTGTCCAACCGGCTTAATAAAACCTATCTTTCCAAACCTTTCTTTAAAGGCGTAGATTAAACCTAAGCTAACTACAGTCTTGCCAGTATTCTGACTCGTAGCCGAAATAAAAATTCTGCGCACTTTTTTAGGCATTTATTTTTTCTCCCACCTAAGCAATTCTATTACCTTAGCCAGCGTAGAGCCCCGGTCAATTTCTGCTCTTAATCTATTCTCCTGTTCTAAAATACCCATCGCCCGATTAGCCACCTCAGTTATTTTTTCTTGAGGGATGCAGACAACGCCGTCATCATCGCCGACTATCCAGTCACCGCTTCTTACTCTTGTTTCTGCGACTACGATAGGAATACCTATCTCGCCAAAACCTTTAGGCTCTCCGGCGGCAGAAGTAATTATCTTAGAGAATAGAGGAAATTTTAATTTACGAATTTCACCAGTATCACGCACAGCTCCGTTTATCACCACTCCGGCGATTTTAGCCTGGATGGCCCCGTGCGTGGTCAACTCACCCCATACCGCCGGGCCCACGCCACCGGCATCGATCACTAATATCTGACCTCCTTCAGCCTGATCAACGGCCTCGACAGTCTTGGCCCAATCACCAGGATAGGTCCGCACAGTAAGAGCAGGCCCCGCTATCTTTATTCCTGCAAAAAGCGGGCGTATTCCTTTTAAATCACCGCTGCGATGCATGGCATCGGAAAGGTTAGCAGTGGAGACTTCTTTTAAGACTTTGTATACCTGGTCTTGACCAACGCGTTTAAAAAATTTACTTACGATTGATTCTCCTTTGGTAATTCCTTTCTTTATTCGACCGGCGGCTAAAGCAGCATCAGGGGCCTTAGTAATAGCTCCACCGACAATAACAATTTGTGCTCCGAATTGAACCGCCTGATGAGCAGTCTCGGAATTTATTCCGCCGGCACAGGCAACAGGTACACTTACTGCTTCTGCAACTTTCCGTAATCGGGAAAAAGCGTCTTTACCCTGCATTTGTTCATCAATAGCGCAATGCACACCAATATAATCAACGCCTAATTTTTCTACTTCTTTTGCCCGCCTTGCTAAATCTTGCTCTTTAATCTCGATCAAATCAGCCTCTATCCTGGCCCCGTAGTTTTTCCCTGCCTCGACACATTCGCGAATGGTGCTATCTGAAGCACAGGCTAAGACGCAAACTATATTTGCACCGGCTTTGGCCGCTGCCTCTGTCTCGGTCCTGCCCGCATCCATAATTTTCATATCCGCCACAATGGTAGCGTTGGGGAACCTCTTACGTAATTCTCTGATTACATCCAGGCCTTCGCTTTTAATTAAAGGTGTGCCTGCCTCAAGCCAATCCACACCGCCGGATAGAGCCTCTTCTGCTACTTTGAGCGCTCTATTTAGATTCAAAAAGTCCAAGGCAACTTGTAGAACTGGTTGCATTTTCTTCGCCTCTCTCTATTCCCCCATTATCTGCACAACTAATTCTCGGCTGCGAGCGCGGTTGTCAAAATCTATAAACACAATCTGCTGCCAAGTACCCAATGTTAATCTCTTGCTTGTGAAAGGAACAGTTAAGGAAGGCCCCAACATTGCTGCACGTACATGTGAGAAACCATTGCCGTCATGCCATCTAAGATTATGCTGATATTCTCCCTCCCGGGGAGCGATTATTTCAAAACCTCGCTCTAAATCCTTGATCAACCCCGGTTCATATTCGATAGTAGTTAATCCACCGGTTGAGCCCGAGACAAAGACAGTCGCAATACCGTCTTTAACCTTTGAGTCTGCGATACAATTGTTCAGTTTATCGGTGATATCGATAATATCTGTCTCACCGCGAGACTTTAATTTTATGGTTTTGGTAACTATCATTTTTTTCTGCGGGCATCAAGGAATGATGCGCAATAAATGTGTTTATTTAAAATAAGTTCGGCGGTAATTAGGCCGTCCATTAATTCTTTATCTAAAGGATCGGCAATGGCCGCATCCAGTCCACAGACAGCAGCCATTACCAAGAAGGTCCTGTTAATCAGGCTTCTGCTTTTAGTTCCTTGCGAGATATTACTTAAACCCACTACTGTTTTTGGCGACGGATCGGATAAAAGCTTAAATTCTCTGATTGATTCCAATACTTCTTGGGCCTGCGCCTGGGCAACATTCACCGGTAAGATTATCGGGTCAAGATAAAGGTCTTCTAAAGGAACTTGGGCTTCCATGCATGCTGAAACTATTCTTGCAGCAAATTCGCTCCTTTGGTGCCTATCCCGAGGTATCCCTGACTCTCCCATAGTTAAGCCGATTAAGCCTGCCTTGTATTGTTTGGCCATGGGAAGTAAGCTATCCAATTTTTCCTTTTTTGCGGTAGTAGAATTTATCAAGGCCTTTTTCTTAACCAGCTTTAAGCCCGCTTCAATCACTTCGGGCTTTGTGCTGTCTAAGGCTAAAGGCGTATCTGTTACTTCCTGAATCACCTCGACCAACCATTTCATCGCCTCAACTGCATCTGCCGCTGCCGGGCCGACATTTACATCTAACATTCCCGCGCCTTGGGCAACTTGATCTTTGGCTAACTTCTGGATAACTCCTCTTTCCTTATCGGCTATCGCCTTGCCTACATCTTTAAACATCCCATTAATTCGTTCACCGATGACTAACATCTTTTATCCTTTCTTGATCAATCTTTCAATAGTTCCTCTGACCATTTCTACTGCCTTGGGGTGGCGCATAATTAAAATGTCTGCACCGGATAAAAGTACTAAAACCGCAGTAGTTGCCTCCCAGATCGGGCCGCGCTGGGCTTGGGGACCCCACTCGGGATGCTCTGACTCAAGGCCTTTAGCCTCCTTTGCCCGCCAAGCTTCTTGTCCCACAAAACAGACGAAAGGCATCGAAAGCATTTTATCGCCCAAAAGAGCTGCTAAACGGGCGCGCTCCATAATGGAGTAGGCATATTCTAAGCCATAGCCCAAAGCGCCGATAGTGGTATTAATCACTATTTTAGTTAAATCAAAACCCATATCCGAAATCAATATATTAACCTGCTTGGCAATATTAATATCGATGGGGGATTCGCCAATGATATTGTGTCCGTCGGCAAGACAGGAAGCCGTCAAGGTCTTATAATTATCCTCCGTAGCATCGCCAAATAAACACCTCTGGCCTTTAGCTGCTTCACTGCATTTAGGTAAGACCAGACTATCCTTTTCATCATTACCCGAACCTAAGACGATTAAAGGCACCCCTACCGCATCAAGAATAGATTTCACTGTACTGGCGGCTTTATCCGCTGAGAGATTACCAAAATCCGGATGCGTACCTTGAAGCCTTAAACAAATAAGTTCTGCCTTGTACTGATCAACACACTTTTTGGCCCACTGCGCAGGATTACTTAACACATCCTTAAATGGCTCTTTGAGCACCTGCGGCCAATCTTTAGGCTCAACATCCAGTACTTCCATGGCAATTACCGGTTTATTTGGCATACCCCCTTCGCCAAATAAATAAGGTAAACTAGGCTCGCCGCCTACAGTAATTTTGGAAGTTCGCGTGCCGCCTTCTTCTTTTGTAGCACCAATAGTTACAGTATTAATTGTGTTAGACCATTTTTCCTTTACCAGTTCCATAGGCATAACTAAATGACCTCCCCACATATCTTAGCAACTGCTTTTTGTGCTTTTGATTCTCTAGAAAGTGATTTGATATTACCGCTTTCCAGGCTCAATTTAATTAGCTCTTTATCTTCCGGGATTACGCCGGCTAAGGGAACCCCTATTTTAGCAATCTCTTTTTCCACCTGATTGAGCTTTTGGGGACCTCTGTTTATTATTAATTTTACATTTTTAACAGTTAAGTTTAGTTCTCGACTTAAATCCAAAATTCTTTTTGCTGAACGTAAGCCCACTAAACTGTAATCGCTGACCAGAAACAAAAGGTCAATCTTGCGTGTTGTCCGGCGAGAAAGATGTTCCATCCCGGCTTCGTTATCAATCACAAGGTAGGGATAACTTTTGCTCAATCTCTCAATCAGGCTGCGCA
>JAMXCY010000042.1:7503-7739 GCA_024543015.1 Candidatus Omnitrophota bacterium
TGCGCAAGAGATTATTAACATAACACTAGCATCCCGGCCCTTCCGGCCGGCCCATAACTAAAAGGTCAAAGCCCTCGGCTTCGGCTAGAGATTCCTGGATCTGGTATTCTAAGAATCTGTCCTTGGTCATTCCCTTAGGGATCCGATCGGGGTTTTTGGCTATCTCATCGGCAATGGCCACAATGCTATTCTCTGAGTTTATCCCTAAGGCCTGACCCAGATTAGCATTGGGATCA
>JAMXCY010000043.1 GCA_024543015.1 Candidatus Omnitrophota bacterium
GCCCAGGCAGGCATTATTACCGACAGCTCCTACACCAGGGCCAGGATTATTAAGATTAATACAGCCAAAATCAGAAAGGAATTGAAGCAGAAGAAGATTGTTATAGTCGCAGGTTTTCAGGGAGTAGATTTATCTAAAGAAATTACCACCTTAGGCCGCGGCGGCAGTGACTTAACCGCTGTGGCGTTAGCTCAAGCCTTAAAGGCAAAATCGTGTGAGATTTATACCGATGTTGAAGGCATCTATACTGCTGATCCACGTTTTGTTTCCCGTGCCAGAAAGCTAGAGAGTATTAGTTACGATGAGATGCTGGAGATGGCTTCTTTAGGCGTACAGGTGCTTCAGACTAGATGTGTGGAGTTAGCCAAAAGATTTGATATCCCTATTGTTGTTAGATCCAGTTTTACGGATAAAGGAGGAACAATGATTTCCCCGGAAGTAAAGGCAATGGAGAAGGTTGTAGTTAGCGCGGTAACCCTAAATAGAAATGAGGCCAAGATTACCATGCGTGATGTTCCCGATAAGCCAGGCGTGGCAGCTAAGATTTTTAAGACGATTGCCGGCAAAGGGATCAATGTAGATATGATTGTTCAAAACATCAGTCGCACAGGATACACCGACCTCTCTTTTACCGTCTTAAAAGAAAATGTAGCCAAGACTCTCAGAGTGGCCAGAAAGACAAACGGGCAGATTGGCGGTGGAGGTGTGAGTGCCGATCGCGATATAGCTAGAGTTTCTGTTGTCGGGGTAGGAATGAGGTCGCATTCGGGTATCGCTGCGGGTATGTTCGAAGCCATGGCAGAAAGTAAGATTAATATTGAAATGATTTCTACTTCTGAGATAAGCATTTCCTGTGTAATCGGAAAGAAATTTGCCCGCAGGGCAGTGCGCGCGATCCATAAGAAATTTAAATTAGAGAAGAAATAATTAGTTCATAAATTTGAGTTTATTGGAGGTTAACATGCGTAAGGTAGAACTATACGATACTACCTTAAGAGACGGGGCCCAGACAGAAGGCATTTCTTATTCGGTGTCTGATAAATTAAAGATTGCCCAGAAGTTAGATACACTTGGTATCCAGTATATCGAAGGCGGCTGGCCTGGTTCTAATCCCAAAGATATGCAGTTTTTTAAACAAGTGAAGAAACTGCGCTTAAAGTCGGCCAAGATTTGCGCCTTTGGCTCTACATCTCGTCCACACCTTGATCCGAAAAAAGACGCCAACATCAAAGCGCTTTTGAAAGCCGAAACAGGCGTGGTAACTCTTTTTGGAAAAAGCTGGGACTTGCATGTTAAGCACGTATTAAAGACCTCAGCGGATGAAAACTTAAAGATGATTTCCTCATCGATTAAGTATTTGAAGTCAAAAGGACGCAAAGTAATTTACGATGCCGAGCATTTCTTTGACGGGGCTAGAGATAACTTGGATTATGCTCTCAAGACTCTGCTCGCCGCAGAAGAAGCCGGAGCGGATGTAATTGTTTTGTGTGAGACAAACGGAGGAGTGGTAACTTCTGCTTTGGCACAACTGATCAGAGAAGTGCATCTTAAACTAAACACTCCTTTAGGCATCCACACCCATAACGATTCCGGGATGGCTGCAGCTAATACTATTGCCGCAGTGGAAGAGGGTTGTGTTCATGTTCAAGGCACAATCAATGGTTATGGCGAGCGTTGCGGAAACGCGGATTTAGGAGTTTGTATCGCTAATCTTAAATTAAAGTTAGGGATTAATTGTGTCTCTGATAATCAGTTGAATAAATTAACCGAAGTCTCTCACTATGTCAGCGAAGTCAGCAACATGCGCCATCGGCCTAACCAGCCATTTGTCGGAGAAAGCGCCTTTGCCCATAAAGGCGGCGTACATATTAATGCCATGGTCAAACACCATGCTACTTATGAGCATATTAGGCCTAATCTTGTGGGTAACAAAAGCCGTTTTTTAATTTCCGAACTCTCTGGGAGGACTTCTATTCTCTTAAGAGCAAAACAGTTGGAGCTGGGCCTGGAGAAAGAGGCTGCACATACCAAAAAAATCTTGAAGCTGTTGCAAAAAATGGAGCACGAGGGCTATCAGTTTGAAGCTGCAGAAGGTTCGTTTGAGCTTTTGATGAAAAAGGCAATGAAGAAATACAAAAAGTTCTTTGACTTAGAAGGCTTTCGGGTAATTATTGAAAAGGCCAAGAGTGGCAAGCTAACTTCGGAAGCGACAATTAAGGTGAAAGTAAACAAAATCGAAGAATACACCGCTTCAGAAGGAGATGGTCCGGTAAATGCCTTAGACAATGCTCTGCGTAAGGCATTGTTAGAGTTTTATCCTGCCTTGGCCAAGATGCACTTGAGGGACTTTAAGGTGCGTGTCTTGGATGAACGCGCCGGGACCGCGGCCAAAGTACGCGTGCTGATTCAATCCCAGGATGAAAAAGACTCCTGGGGCACCGTAGGCGTTTCAGAAAACATTATTGAGGCCTCCTGGCAGGCATTGGTAGATTCTATTGAATATAAATTATTGAAGGATAGGAAATAATCCCACCTTATGTCGAACATCCCGAGCAAATACAATCCTAACCAGACCGAAGATAAGTGGTATCAATTTTGGGAAGAGAATAATTTCTTCCACGCTGAAGTTGATGAGAAGAAAAAACCCTACTGTATAGTTATCCCTCCGCCAAATATCACTGGAATTTTACATATGGGCCATGCCTTAAATAGTACCATTCAGGATATCCTGATCCGCTTTCACAGAATGCAGGGGTATGCTACCCTGTGGATGCCAGGTACAGACCACGCCGGAATTGCCACCCAGAATGTAGTGGAGAAAGAGATTCAACAAGAAGGTCGCAGACGCCATGATCTGGGAAGAGAAAAGTTTTTAGACAGGACTTGGCAATGGAGACAAAAATACGGCTCGACAATTATTGCCCAACTGAAAAAGCTGGGATGCTCCTGCGATTGGCCAAGAACGCGCTTCACTATGGATGAGCAATATTCTATAGCTGTAGCTGAGGTGTTTATTCAGCTGGCCCAAAAGGATTTAATCTATAAAGCAAATTATATTATCAATTGGTGCCCACGCTGCCAAACCGCACTTTCTGACGAAGAGTCAGCGCATAAGGAGGTAAAGGGCAATCTTTATTATATCAGATATCCTGTTGTTGAACGAACAAGCAAAGAGGCGGATAATCAGCTAAACTATGTTGTTGTAGCTACCACCCGTCCAGAGACTATGCTCGGAGATACGGCTGTGGCGGTCAACCCTAAAGATAAAAGGTATAAGAAGCTGATTGGTAAGAGTATAATTCTGCCTTTAGTTAATGAAGAGATTCCTATTATTGCCGACTCTGCTGTGGACCCTAAATTTGGCACGGGGATTATCAAGGTTACTCCAGCCCACGATCCTAACGATTTTGAGATTGCCCAAAGACATGGGCTTTTTGCCAAGGTAATAATGAATGCGGATGCGACAATGAATCAGAACGCTCCCTTGGATTATCAGCAGATGGATAGATTCGAAGCCCGCGAGGCAGTCTTGGGGGACTTAGAAGAAAGAGGGCTCCTGGAGAAGACAGTGCCGCATCAACATTCTGTGGGCCATTGTTACCGTTGTCATACGATGGTTGAGCCGTATCTTTCTGAACAGTGGTTTGTGGATATGCCCAAACTGGGTAATCCGGCCTCCGAAGTAGTTAAAGATGGTAAAATAAACTTCCATCCTGCACGCTGGAGAAAGGTTTATCTAAACTGGATGAAAGGCCTGCGTGGCTGGTGTATCAGCCGTCAGATCTGGTGGGGGCATCGCATTCCAGCCTGGTACTGCCTAAACTGCAAAAAGGTATACGATCTGACGCGGAAAAATAAGAAAGTCTTGCCGTCGGAAAAGATTGATCTTGCCGAGGCGGGGATTATGGTCTCTTTAGAGAATCCCAAATTTTGCCCTAAATGCGGAGGAACAGAAATCCGGCAGGATGAAGATGTTTTAGATACCTGGTTTTCTTCCTGGCTTTGGCCTTTTGCCACTTTTGGCTGGCCCGGATTAGGAAAAAAAGAGCAGGCTGAACTTAACTATTTTTATCCCACGCAAGTCTTAGTTACCGCACAGGAGATAATCTTTTTCTGGGTAGCCAGGATGATTATGGCCGGGATGCACTTTATGAAGGAAGTTCCTTTTCGCGATGTTTATATTCATGGCACAGTTCGCGATATTACCGGGACCAAGATGTCCAAATCCTTGGGCAATATCATCGACCCGCTGGATATAATCAATCAATACGGCTGTGACGCCCTTCGCTTTAGCATTATCTCGCTTGTGGCTACGGGTCAGGATGTATTTTTATCCAAAGATAAATTTGAATCCGGACGTAATTTCGCTAACAAAATCTGGAATGCTGCCCGCTTTATTATGATCAATCTGGATGAAAAAAAGGTGAATGTAGATTTATGCGTTTTTGCTAAAGGGATTACAGAACTAAAAGATAAATGGATTTTAAGCCGCTTTTACCGAACCTTAGATAGCGTAACTAAATCCCTGGATAATTTCCGCTTTAACGATGCGGCTCGAACTATTTATGAGTTTTTCTGGCATGAGTTTTGCGATTGGTATATCGAGCTTTCTAAAAAGGATATCTCCAAAGCTGCGACGCAGGTGGTGTTATATAAAGTATTAGAGAAAACTTTAAGAATACTGCATCCAGTGATGCCCTTTATTACCGAAGAGCTCTGGCAGAATTTACCTCATCAGGGAGAGTCTATTATGCAGTCCAGCTGGCCGCATCTGCAAAAGGACTTTATTGATAAAAAAACAGAAGACCAGATGCAGGCAATAATCTCTTGTATTACCGCCCTAAGGAATATTCGTGCGGTCTGGCAGATTGACCCGGCAAAGAAGGTTGAGGTCAAAATTTGTCTGACCAGGAAAAGCCTGCAAGATTTGCTTAATTCTCACGCCGGCTACATCAAAGACTTAGCCAAAATAGAGACCCTGGAAATCGGGCAAAAGTTAAAAAGGCCAAAATCTTGCGCGGTAGCAGTAATGGCCGATACAGAGATATTTGTTCCCTTAGCGGGCATTATTGATGTAAAGAAAGAGGCAAAAAGACTGAAAGAAAAGATACACAATTTAGAAAATATTCTCCAGAATAGTCAAAGAAAACTGAGAAATAAACAATTTTTGCGCAAAGCCCCAAAAGAAATTGTGGCCCAGGAAAAAGAGAAATCAAAGCAACTTAAAGAGTCGATCCAGAAATTAAAAGATAATCTTAAAGGCTTTAAATAAAGAGTGAACAGATGCAGAAAAAAGTTTTACCCATAATTAAACTGGCCTTGGAAGAAGATATCGGCCGAGGTGATATTACTACTAAACTAATTATTCCGGACAGGAAGAGAATAAAGGCAGTGATATTGGCAAAAGAGAATGGTGTGGTTTGCGGGCTGGATGTGGCCCGATTGGTTTTTCAGGCTGTAGATAAAAGAACGCGTTTTAAGTTTAAGAGCAGTGACGGCAAGAAAGTGAAAAAAAGCCAGGTCCTGGCCCGCTTAGAAGGCAGAGCCGCGAGTATCTTAAAAGCAGAAAGAGTGGCTTTGAATTTCCTTGGCCGGCTTTCCGGAATTGCTACCTTGACGGATAAGTTTGTGCAAAAAGTTAAGCCAAATCCTGTGCAGATTATGGATACACGTAAAACTACACCAGGTCTAAGGATGTTAGAGAAATACGCTGTGCGTTGTGGGGGAGGCACCAATCACCGTATGGGCCTGTGGGATCAGGTGTTGGTGAAGGATAACCATTTAAGTAGTTTAAAGTTAAAAGCAATAGTTGATAAGATAAGAAAAAAGGTACGAGGTAAAAAGATTGAGATAGAGGTAAAAAATATGCGGCAATTTAAGCAAGCCTTAGCAGCCGCACCCGATATTATTATGCTGGATAATTTTACTCTTAAGAATATTAAAAAGGCAGTCAAATTACGGAACGAATCACGAAAAGTGAAACTGGAAGTTTCCGGTGGCGTAAACTTAAGCAACGTACGTAAGATTGCGGCAACTGGCGTAGAGAGGATTTCGGTGGGGAAGCTGACCCATTCGGCAAAAGCATTAGATCTAGCCTTAAATTGTGAATAAATTCAAATTAGTTAGCGATTTCAGGCCTTGCGGAGACCAGCCTCAGGCCATTAAAAGCTTAAACCTGGGCCTTAAAGAGAACAAACTTTTTCAGACTTTATTAGGAGTCACCGGCTCGGGCAAAACTTTTACCTTAGCCAATGTTATCGCGCAGGTAAACCTTCCCACTTTAGTCATTTCCCACAATAAAACCCTTGCCGCCCAGCTTTATAGCGAATTTAAAGAATTCTTCCCGCATAATGCCGTAGAGTACTTCGTCAGTTACTATGATTATTACCAGCCTGAGGCCTATATCCCCCAGACCGATACCTATATTGAGAAAGATGCCTCTATCAATGACGAATTAGACCGCTTAAGATTATCGGCGACTAGTTCTTTGATGACCCGCAGTGATGTAATCATTGTGGCCAGTGTTTCCTGTATCTATAATTTGGGCTCACCGCAGGATTATGAAGAAAAATTATTACGCTTGGAAAAAGGACAACAGATTCTGCGTAATGAACTTTTGCGTAAGTTTGTAGATATCCAATACGAAAGAAATGATCTGGATTTTCGCAGAGGCAGATTCAGAGTCCGCGGAGATGTGATAGATATCTTTCCCGCATACCGTCAGAGCGCTTACCGCATAGAACAAAATGGCTGTATCATTGAAAAAATTTACGAGATCGATCCTTTGACCGGTAAGCCGGAAGAATCAGTGGAAAAACTTGCTCTTTATCCGGCTAAACATTTTGTAACCAGCGAAGGCCGCATTGAGCAAGCTCTAAAGTCCATTGAAGCGGAATTAAAAGAAACCTTAAACCAATTGCACAGACAAAATAAATTATTAGAGGCCCAGAGGCTAGAATCGCGCACGCATTATGATATGGAGATGCTCAAGGAGCTTGGTTATTGTCAGGGCATAGAGAATTATTCCCGGCATTTAAGCGACAGGCCCGCTGGTTCAAGGCCTTATTGTTTAATTGATTATTTTCCTGATCAGTTCCTGACTATTATTGATGAATCTCATGTTGCTGTTCCTCAAGTGCGCGGTATGTATAACGGGGACCATTCGCGTAAAGAGACGCTGGTGAAATACGGGTTTCGTCTGCCTTCGGCTTTAGATAATCGGCCGTTGAAGTTTGATGAATTTGAAAAGTTAGTCAAAAGAATAATTTTTGTTTCGGCTACCCCAAATGAATATGAATTGTCCAAGAGCGGAAAGCCTGTTGAACAAATTATCCGCCCCACCGGCCTTATTGATCCGGAGATTATCATCAGGCCGACCAAAGACCAAATCGACGTTTTAATCGGTTTGGTCAAAGAAAGAGCAGCCCGCAAAGAAAGAATCTTAGTGACCACACTAACTAAACGTATGGCCGAGGATTTAGCCGCGTATCTTAAAGAGGTAGATTTGCAGGTTAAATATTTACATTCGGAAATTAACGCTATTGAGCGGGTGAAGATCTTACGTGATTTGCGTATGCGCAAATTTGACTGTCTGGTGGGAATTAACCTTTTGCGGGAGGGGCTAGACTTACCAGAAGTCTCTTTAGTTTGTGTTTTAGATGCGGATAAGGAAGGC
>JAMXCY010000044.1 GCA_024543015.1 Candidatus Omnitrophota bacterium
CTTTCTAACTGCTAATCACATAGCAGCGATCTTAACTTTTATTCTAGCCTTTCTGGTAGCCCGCTCAAGATTAAGCGGGGGGGTGCATACTTTCCGGGAGGTAGTGGCAGGCAGTATCTTGGGAACCTTAGTCCCGATTTTCATATTTCAAACATTGGGGTGATAAAAATGTTTAATCGGATAAAAAATAATTTTCTTACCGGCCTTGTGGTGATTCTTCCCGTTCTTTTGACCATAGCCATCTTTGCGTTTCTGGCAAAAAAAGTTAATGAAAATATTTTAAACCCAATGATTAAAATGGTTGGACTTGATTTTTACAATTCCTATTGGGTATATCTAGCTAAAAGCGCCAGCTTTGTGATCGTCGTTTCACTCGTAGTCCTGGTAGGGTTGGCCACGAGATTACTCTTATTGCGCAAATTCTTTGGCTTTTGGGAAAGATTGCTCTCAAGAATGCCGATGATCGGCAAGATTTATATCACGATTAAAGAGATCAGCCAGGCATTTTTAGGGCAGGGAAAACATGTATTCGAGAAGGTAGTCCTGGTTGAATATCCGCGCAAAGGCATTTATTCTCTGGGTTTTTTGACTACAAAAGGATGCAAGGAGATACAAGAAAAAACAGAAATAGATATAGTCTACGTTTTCTTACCCACCGCCCCGAACCCGACAAATGGTTTCTTTCTGATAATCCCTATGAGGGAAATTATCCCGCTTGAGATGTCCGTAGCCGACGGTTTTAAGCTCGTGGTTTCCGGAGGGACTTTCTCACCACCAAATAAAAATAGTGCATAATTTTCATGGCTATCCAAAAGAGTGAAGCGATTATTTTAAAAACTCACGGCTTTCGAGAAACTAGTCTAATAGTTAACTTCTTTACGCAAGATTTCGGTAAGATTAACGGACTGATCAAAGGCATCAGGACCCAGCCGCAAAGATATGGCGGGATGCCCCTTGTCTTTTCTCGGAACCTGCTCGTCTTTTACGACACACCCAAAAGGGACTTGAATTTAGTTACTCAATGCGATGCTCAAGATCAGTTCCCGGCTATCCGCGCAGATTTAGAAAAGAGCAATTATGCCAAATATTTCATTGAACTTCTAGACGCTGTAACTTTTGCACACGATAAAAATGAGAAGCTCTTTGAATTAGCCATACTTGCCTTAAAGGCTCTTTGTGGGAATTTCCAAAGTCAACAGATTGCCAGGATATTTGAAATTAGACTCTTAAACCTCTCTGGTTTTAAACCTCGCCTGGATGCCTGCGTTCATTGTCAAAAAGAAATTACCGGGCAAGAAAAGTTTAGCTCCTCTTTAGGCGGCATACTTTGCTTGCGATGTTTGGGGCAAGACAAAAATGCTAAAGCTGTACTGAAAGGTACTCTGGCTTCTATTGAATATATTGAAAATTCGATCTGGAAAAAAGCGCTATACCTTAAAATAAATCGCAACATAGCCTCTGAGTTGGCGAACATTTTGAGCAGTTTTTTGGACATCCATTTAGATAAAGAAATCAAATCCCGAAAATTCTTGATTTAGAAGTAAAATTATGATAGCCTAAACAAACTATGAAACTATCAATGGAAAAAATTGTTTCTTTGTGTAAACGCCGGGGGTTTATCTTTCCCAGCAGCGAAATCTATGGAGGCCTGGCCTCAACCTGGGATTACGGACCTCTGGGCGTTGAGCTTAAAGGCAATGTTAAAGCGGCCTGGTGGCAAAGCACGGTTTACGAGCGAGAAGATATCGAAGGCCTGGATGCGGCCATCTTAATGCATCCAAAAACCTGGTCTGCCTCTGGACATATAAAAAACTTCTTTGATCTGATGGTAGATTGCAAAGATTGCCAGAAAAGGTTTAAATCCCAGGCCAAGTGCCCATCTTGCGGCAGCTCTTCTTTGACTAAAGAGCGGCCCTTTAACCTGATGTTTAAAACCTTTCTTGGGCCCGTAGAAGATAGCGGTTCCGGAGTTTATCTTCGTCCGGAAACCGCTCAGGGAATCTTTGTAAACTTTAGCAACGTCCTCAATTCCTCTCATAGAAAGTTGCCCTTTGGGATTGCTCAAATAGGCAAGGCCTTCCGCAACGAGGTCACCACCGGAAATTTTACCTTCCGCAGTCGAGAATTCGAACAGATGGAAATTGAATTTTTTGTCCCTCCAAATGAGGCAGAGAAATGGTATAAGTACTGGGTCAAAGAAAGGTTAAGTTGGTATACAAAGCTGGGAATCAACTCTAAAAATCTAAGGGTAAGAGAGCATGAGCAAGACGAGTTAGCCCACTATGCAAAAGCCTGTGCCGACATCGAGTATAAGTTTCCTTTTGGCTGGTCGGAATTAGAAGGTATTGCCAACCGCACAGATTTTGATTTAAAGCAGCACTCGGAGTTTAGTCAGAAAGATTTAGCTTATTTCAACGAAGAGACTAAGACAAAAGTCCTCCCCTTTATCATTGAACCCTCCGGAGGAATAGACAGGACAGTGCTGGCCTTTTTAGTAGATGCTTATCGGGAAGAACAGGTCCGGGAAAGGAAAAGAGTGGTCTTAGGATTAAGCAGGCGCCTTGCGCCGATAAAGGTAGCGGTATTACCGCTATTAAGAAATAGAGGAGAAATCGTTAGGTTTGCTAAATCTATCGCTGGAGATTTGCGAAAACATTTTTCTGGTTGCGGGAAAAAGGTTGTCTATGACGACACCGCCGGGATTGGCCGGCTTTACCGCCGGCAAGATGAAATCGGTACAATCTTTTGCGTAACCGTAGACGTAGACTCATTAGAGGATAAAAAAGTTACCGTAAGAGAACGGGACTCAATGGAGCAGGTACGTGTTTCTACAGAAGGCTTAAGGTCATACCTAGAAGCAGAACTGCAAAAATAGAAGGGAGTAGAACAAAGATGGCAGTGACAGCAAAGAAAAAGACAAAGAATCTGAAAGCAGCAAAAAAGATGGTGTATTTCTTTGGCGGGGGCTGCGCAGATGGTCAGGCGGCAATGAAGAATCTCCTGGGCGGAAAAGGCGCCAATTTAGCAGAAATGTCTAATCTCGGAATTCCGGTTCCTCCTGGATTTACTATTTCTACTGAAGTCTGCACAAGTTTCTACGCTAACAAAAGAAAATTTACCCAAGGCCTTAAAGACAAACTCAAGAAGAATCTAGCAAAAGTAGAGAAAGTTATGGGGGCAAAATTCGGAGATAAAAGAAACCCGCTTTTGGTCTCAGTGCGCTCCGGGGCGCGCATATCGATGCCCGGGATGATGGATACGGTATTAAACCTGGGCCTAAACGACGAAACAATGACCGGGCTTATTTCGCAAATAAAAAACGAAAGAACCGCCTACGACAGCTATCGCCGTTTTATCATGATGTACTCCAATGTAGTCTTAGAGATTGATAAGGATCATTTCGAACATCTCCTGGAAGAGAAGAAGAAAGAAAAAGGAGTAAAGTTAGATACCGAATTAAGCGCTCAAGACCTAAAAGACTTAATTCCTGAATATAAGACTATGGTCAAGAAAAAAACAGGTAAGCCTTTTCCCCAAGATCCTCAACAGCAGCTCTGGGGAGCAATCGGAGCTGTGTTTAATTCCTGGGGTAATAAACGGGCAATTACTTATCGTAAGCTAAATAAGATTCCTGAGGAGTGGGGAACAGCTGTAAACATACAAGCAATGGTCTTTGGCAACATGGGAGACGATAGCGCCACAGGAGTAGCTTTTACTCGCGATCCGGCAACAGGAGAAAATCTCTTCTACGGAGAATATCTGGTTAATGCCCAAGGAGAAGACGTCGTAGCCGGGGTAAGGACACCGCACCCCTTAAACCAAATTCAGAAAAAAACAAAGAAGATAAATTTAAGCTCTTTAGAGGAAAAGATGCCCAAGATCTATAAAGAACTGGAGGGCATCCGTAAAAGGTTAGAGAAACATTATCGCGATATGCAGGATATCGAGTTTACTATCCAAAAAGGGAAGCTCTGGATGTTGCAAACCAGGACCGGTAAAAGAACCGCCCTGGCCTCTATCCGTATTGCTGTAGAAATGGCTCAAAGCGGATTGATCAGCAAAGAAGAAGCGCTATCCCGGGTTGAACCAGATCAACTAGACCAGATTTTACATCGAATGTTTGACCCACAGGCAAAGAAAGAAGTAGTTGCTAAAGGCTTACCGGCATCTCCCGGAGCGGCCAGCGGGAAAGTAGTCTTTAACGCAGATGAGGCAGAGAAAGAGGCAAAGAAAGGCGAAAAAGTAGTTCTGGTGCGCCGGGAAACCTCCCCCGAAGACATCCACGGCATGATTGCTGCCGAGGGTATCTTAACAGCACGCGGAGGAATGACCTCACACGCGGCCGTAGTAGCCAGAGGAATGGGCAAATGCTGTGTGGCCGGATGCGAGGTAATTAAAGTTAATTACGGTAAAGGACAATTTTCCGTTAACGGTAAAGTCGTTAAAAGGGGAGACCGGATATCTATTGACGGGACAAGTGGAGAAGTAATGCTGGGAGAAGTTCCTACGGTAGATTCTGAAATTACCCAGGTAGTCAAAGGGACTCTTGCGGCCAATAAATCCGCTGTTTACAAAATCTACAATCGGTTAATGCAATGGGCAAAAGCTGTAAAACGCTTAGGCGTCAGGGCTAATGCGGATACACCGGGTGACGCTCAAGTCGCTCGCGCTTTTGGGGCAACAGGCATCGGACTTTGCCGAACCGAGCATATGTTCTTTGGAGAACAGAGGCTGCCCGTTGTAAGGGCAATGATTTTAGCTGACTCCGAAGCCGAACGAAAAAAAGCCCTGGATAAACTTTTGCCTTTCCAGCGCGCTGATTTCAAAGGTATCCTCAAGGTCATGGACGGACTACCGGTAATTATTCGCCTGCTCGATCCGCCGCTACATGAGTTTTTACCCAAACACGAAGAGGTATCCAGGAAAATCGCTAAGCTAAAAGATAAAGGCGGCGATAAAAAGGAAATCGCTAAATTAGAAAAAGTGCTGGCTAAAGTAACCGCACTTCATGAAACCAACCCAATGCTCGGACACCGCGGATGCCGCCTGGGAATAACCTTTCCTGAAATCAACCGGATGCAAGCCCGGGCTATTTTTGAAGCTGCCTGCGAGTTAATTAAAGAGGGGAACAAGCCCTTTCCTGAAGTGATGATTCCCCTGGTCAGCCA
This sequence comes from Candidatus Omnitrophota bacterium, assembly GCA_024543015.1. Lineage (GTDB taxonomy): Bacteria > Omnitrophota > Gorgyraeia > JAFGHF01 > JAFGHF01 > JAMXCY01. The sequence goes on from JAMXCY010000044.1 coordinate 5,169, forward strand.
TGTTAACGAAGTAAAACTAGCTAAAAAAGATATTCAAGATGTGGCTGAAGAGGTAATGAAGGAAAAGAAGGTGCGAATAAAATATATGGTGGGTACGATGATTGAGCTTCCCCGCGCGGCCTTAACCGCCGACGAAATTGCTAAAGAGACGGAATTTTTCTCCTATGGCACTAACGATTTAACTCAGACCACTTTTGGTTTTAGCCGGGATGACATCGAAGGAAAGTTCTTGCCAGTTTATATCGACAAGAAGATTTTAGCCAATAACCCTTTTGCTGTTTTAGACCGGGAGGGTGTAGGAGAATTGGTACGTATAGGAATAGAAAAGGGAAGAAGCACCAAAGCAAACTTGGAGGTGGGCATTTGCGGTGAACACGGCGGTGAACCCTCCAGTGTAGAATTTTGCCACTCATTAAAAATGGACTATGTAAGCTGTTCACCTTATCGAGTGCCAATTGCCATACTTTCTGCGGCCCAAGCCGCCATTAACGAGAGGTAGATGGAAGCGATAAAAGCGTACTTAAATGAAATTAAGAAAGTACCTCTGTTAACAGCTGAAGAAGAGCTAGAGCTGGCACAAAAAGTCAAACAGGGCGATGTTGAAGCGCGGATGAAAATGATTAAAGCAAATTTACGCCTGGTGGTCAGCATTGCCAAAAAATATTCTCACTTTGGAGTGCCGCTTACAGATTTAATCGAAGAAGGAAACTTAGGGTTGATGAAAGCGGTAAGCATGTATAATCCCGAACAGCGTTTTAGATTCTCCACTTACGCTGCCTATTGGATCCGACAATACATTACCCGCGCTTTGGCCAATCAAGCTAAAACTGTACGAGTTCCTGTATATATGGTTGAAGCTATTTCCAAGTGGAAAAGAACCGTTGAACGGCTTACACAAAAGATGGGACGTCGCCCCAGGCTTCAAGAAGTAGCTAAAGAAATGAAAACATCGATGAAAAAGATAAAGCAAATCAGCGGAATGATTACCAGGATGACATCTTTAGAAACTCCGGTAGGTAAAGACGGTACAGGTCAATTTGCTGATCTGCTCGCTGATGAATCTGGCCACTCAGCGCAAGATGAAGTAGCGCAGATTTTGCGTGAGGAAAGAGTGGATACGCTTCTGGGGACAATGAGCTCAAGGGAAAGAGAAGTTTTAGTTTTAAGATACGGCCTGAAAAACACCACAACACACACCTTAAATGAAATAGCTCAGAAGTTCGGCATTACGCGGGAGCGGGTCAGACAGATTGAAAGCGCAGCCCTGCACAAATTGAAAGCCTATATTCGCACAAAAGAAAAAGAGGATTTTGGGCAGTATTAATGAATAAAAAGAATATTGAAGAATTAAAAAATTCAATTAGAAACATACCCGATTTTCCGAAGAAGGGAATCTTGTTCAGAGATATCACTACTTTATTAAAAGACGGACAAGGCTTTAAAGATGCCGTTGAACTTATTGCGGCGAAATATCAAGCTCAAAAAATAGACAAGGTGGCAGCGATAGAGGCGCGAGGCTTTATTTTTGGCGGGGCGATTGCCTATAAGTTAGGTAAGGGCTTTGTCCCGGTGAGAAAAAAGGGGAAGTTGCCGGCAGAGGTTTTTGAAATCACTTATTCGCTTGAATACGGCACAGATACCCTCCAGGTTCACCGCGATGCAATCGGGCCCCAAGACAAAGTATTGATAATAGACGACCTTTTAGCTACCGGCGGCACAGCCAGGGCAGTCTGCCAGTTAATAGAAAATTCCGGCGCAAAAATTGCCGGGATTGAATTTTTAATTGAATTAACTGATTTAAAAGGTATAGAGAAGCTCGAAGGTTATCCTGTAAGCTCGGTAATAAAGTTTTAATCGTTGCCCCTGTAGCTCAGATGGATAGAGCGAGGGCGTCCTAAGCCTTGCGTCGGGGGTTCGACTCCTCCCAGGGGCGCCATCCTATCGGACGGCAGGCCAAAAAAAGACTTGACAGGATACAGGTAAATAGGTATATAATAGGCAACAATGCGAGTGAAATTAGTAAACTTATTTCTCATACCTGGCTTAATCTCTCTTCTTGCAGGTTGCGCTACAATAAAAGGCAAAGGCTCAGCTGGATCTGAATTAGAAGAAAACTTTACCGCAACTACATTGGCGGCTAGCGCAAAGGCGCGTTTTAGTGACCTACCTGTGCCTGTGGGATTTAAGCTAATCCAGGATAAGTCTTTTATCTTTCAAACCGAAGATACGCGCGTGGCTCTTTTGAAATACTCAGGCCGAGCCAAGGTGCAGGATTTGCTTGAGTTTTATAAAGAGCAAATGC
>JAMXCY010000045.1 GCA_024543015.1 Candidatus Omnitrophota bacterium
AGATGCTCGACGGCAAAAGAGAGGCCAGCGATATCGTCAAAGAAAAAGGCATAGAACAGATTAGCGATACCTCTGAATTAGAGGAGGCGGTTGCAGAGGTTATTCAGGAATTTTCCAAGCCGGTTTCTGATTATTACGAGGGAAAAATCAATGCTTTTACATTTCTCATTGGCCAGACTATGCGCAAAACGCGCGGCCGTGCCAATCCTAAAATGATTAATAAGATACTAAAACAAAAACTGGGAAGGAGAGAGGATGCGTAAATTTCTGATTTTGGCAGTAGTGATTATCGGCGTAGTTTTTGCCCTTTATCTTCAGGAAGTGATCAGCGGGGAAGAAAAACAACTTTTTCCTTTTAGCCCTTTAGCGGCTGAAGTAGAACAAGGCGAAGTCGAAGAAGATGACTTTTACAAAGAAATTGAATTATTTACCGATGCCCTTACCTTTATCCGTTCTGAATATGTGGAAGAGACCAAGTATAAAGAGTTAATCTATGGGTCTTTAAAAGGAATGCTGCAATCCTTAGACCCCTACAGCCAATTTCTGGACCCCGACTCATACAAAGAGGTTAAAGTAGAAACAGAAGGCGCCTTCGGTGGCTTAGGGATTCAGATCGCCATCAAAGACGGCTTGCTGACAATTATTGCTCCTATTGACGATACGCCGGCTTTCCGCGCCGGCTTAAAAGCCGGAGACAAGATAGTAAAAATAGAAGATGAAGTCACTAAAGATATTACCCTGATGGAAGCGGTAAAAAAGTTACGCGGAAAACCCAATACGCAAGTTACTATTACAGTAATGCGTGAAGGAGCGGAGAAACTTCTAGATTTTACTATTACCAGAGATATTATTAAAATTAAAAGTATTCGCAAGGCAAAGTTATTTGAGGATGATATCGGCTATATCAGGCTATCTGAATTTCAGGAAAGAAGCCCCGAAGATTTAGAGGATGCCTTAGAAAAATTAGAAGGCCTGGGGATGGATAGCTTGATTTTGGACCTGCGTAACAATCCCGGAGGGCTCCTGGATTCTGCGGTGAAGGTGGCAGAGAAGTTTATTCCCTCCGGTCAAGTAATAGTCTCCACTCGTGGTCGTTCCGGCAAACAGGATATGGTTTTTATGTCCTCAAGGACAACCCGGCATCGCAGCTATCCTTTAGTTGTTCTGATTAGCGGAGGCAGCGCCAGTGGCTCAGAGATTGTTGCCGGCGCCATTCAAGATTACAAAAGGGGAATCCTCTTAGGGACAAAGACATTCGGCAAGGCTTCTGTGCAGACAGTGATTCCTCTTGCTGATGGCTCGGCGCTTCGGCTAACCACCAGTAAATACTTTACGCCCCATGGCCGGCTAATCCATGAAAAGGGAATAGCCCCCGATGTGGAAGTTAAGTTCCAGGAACAAGAGTTTAAACAGGATGCTGAGAAAAAGTCTAAAAAAGTAGAGAAAGTATTTGAGAAAGTAAATGAGCGGGAGCAAGAAGTAAACGAAAATAAGCCAGAATCAAAAGAGAAAGAACAGGCAAGGGTTAAACTTGAAGATTATATGCGCAAACAAGGTTTTTATGACAACCAACTGATCCGCGCCGTAGATTTACTAAAAGGCATTAAGATTTACAGAAAGCAGGAAGGATAATTTAAACTAAATATGCAAAAGAAAACTATTTTAATCCTCTCAGCAATTATTGTGGTAGTAGTTTTATGTTTAGTTTTTACCAAGGGCATTTTTTTCAAGACCAAAGAGCCTGCCAAGGTAAAAGTAGCCATAATTATTGATGATTGGGGATACAACCTGCACTACCTAAAGTTGTTAAAGGAAATCAACGTTCCGATCACAATATCTATTCTACCTAACTTAAGATATTCAACTAAAATTGCTGAAATAGCCAAAGAGCAAGGCAAAGAGATTATTTTGCATCTACCTTTGGAGCCCGAAAGAGAAGGAAGACAGATAGGACTGGAAGAACATACGATTACTTCCGATATGTCGCAAGACGAAATTGTTACGACACTTAAGCTGGCCCTAACTTCAGTGCCTTATGCCAGCGGGGCATCCAATCATATGGGTTCTCGAGCTACAAAGGATAAACGTCTAATGTCGGCTGTCTTTGCTGAACTGAAGAGAAAAAAGATGTTTTTCTTGGATAATCTGGTCACCACTCAATCTGTTTGCGGAGAATTAGCTCAACAGATGCAGGTTAAATTTGCTACCCGGAATGTATTTTTAGATAATGAAGATAACCAGGAATATATAAAAGGGCAGCTGGATCAACTTAGTGAATTTGCCCAGGAATACCGAGAAGCTGTGGGTATCGGCCACGCAAGGCGTAATACGTTAAAAGTATTAAAAGAGGAAATTGCTGCGATGCAGGCAAAAGGTATTAAGTTTGTCTTTATCTCAGAGCTGGTACAATAGACAATCACAAATGTTAGTACTAGGTATTGAGACATCTTGCGATGAAACGGCGGTTGCGCTGGTAGAAAATGGTAAAAGAATTTTATCCAACGTTGTTTCTTCAAGTTTACATTTACATAAGAAATATGGCGGGGTTGTTCCCGAGATAGCTACTCGCTATCACGTGGAACTTATCAACTGCGTTTTGGCCGAAGCACTAAATAAAGCCAAAGCAAAACCTAAGGATATTGATTTGATAGCTGCGGTTTATGGTCCGGGCTTGGTCGGGGCACTGTTAATCGGGCTTTCTTTGGCTAAAGCTTTAAGTCTATCGTTAAATAAGCCCTTGGTAGGCGTAAACCATCTCCAGGCCCATTTATACGCGGCGATGATGGAGAAGAAACGAATCAGATTTCCTTTTGTGGGTTTTGTAGTTTCTGGAGGACATACCAATCTTTTCTATGTTAGAGATTATCTTCGTTGGCAGATGATCGGAAAAACTCGCGATGATGCTGCAGGTGAGTCTTTTGATAAAGTAGCTAAGATTTTAAAATTAGGCTATCCGGGAGGACCGATTATAGAAAGGCGGGCCTTACAAGGAAACTCAACAAAGATTAGATTTCCCCGCTCTTATTTAGAGGAAGATAGCCTTGATTTTAGTTTTAGCGGAGTAAAGACAGCTGTGTTATACTATGTAAGAGACCACGGAATACGGAACATTGCAGCTAGCTTTCAGGAAGCCGTAATAGATATTTTGACTGAGAAAGCCGCCAAAGCCTGCAGATTGAAAAAGGTGAAAGATTTTGTGGCAGGTGGCGGAGTTCTGGCAAATCAGCGTTTACGCAAGTCCTTAAGTGAGAGCTTGGCAGAACAGGGTATAAGAGTGCATTTTCCTAAACTTAAACTTTGCCAGGATAATGCAGTTATGGTTGCCGGATTATCCTACCAACTTTACCGGCGAGGGGTAGTTTCGAACTTGAACTTAGAAGTTGCACCTAACCTGAAAGTGTAAACAGGGGGAATTATGTTTACAATAACCCATATTACTATCCGTTTGCTGCTGGCATTTATCTTGGGTGGTTTAGTGGGATTCGAAAGAGAAGTGCATGGCCGTGTAGCTGGTCTGCGGACACATATTCTAGTTTGCCTGGGTTCAGCGCTGATTATGCTTACTTCGATACATATGTTTCATCTTTATCGGGAGATTGCTACGATAGATCCATCCAGGATTGCTGCTGGGGTGATTATGGGCATTGGTTTTTTAGGCGCAGGCACAATCATGCGTTTTAGGGCTTCGGTGCTGGGTTTGACTACTGCTGCCAGTCTATGGGTGGTGGCAGGGATAGGCTTAGCCATTGGCAGCGGATTTTATATAGGAGCTTATGTAACAACGGCTCTAGTGTTATTTGTTTTATTCTTTCTGACGAAACTGGAAAGGGCCTTGGTGAGAAAAGACTGGTATAAAATACTGGCCGTGGAAACCAAAGGGCATGCTCAACAGTTGACGGATATCCGCTCTACTTTATCGGAGTATAAAGCAGAGATCAGGGACTTTAGTATAAAAAAGAAATCCGAGACTAATAATGTGGTGGTGGAGCTGGATTTAAAGCTAGTTACCAATAGACAAGACGATGAGATTCTTGCAGATGTAATGCGGATTAAAGGAGTAGAAAAGGTCAATTGGCAGGGGGATGAAATTTAAGGAGGAGGTGTAACGACAGTGTTTAAAAACAGGAAGAAGGAAAAGGAAGAACCTGTAGTTAGAATTGAGCGGGAAAAGATTCTCGATGTGGATGCCAGTATGCAGGGGAGCCTTACCTTTAAGGACCCGGTAAATCTGCGCATCAATGGCAAATTTGAAGGCACCCTGGATACTAAAGGGAAGTTGACCATAGGAGAAAATGCTCAGGTCCAGGCCGATATCGTGGGTGAGGACGTCACAATTTGCGGTAAAGTTTCCGGTAACGTAATTGCTTCTGACGGCCTTAGCCTTACCCGGACAGCGCATCTTGTGGGAAATATCCGCACGCCTAAATTGAATGTGGCCGATGGAGCAATCCTTCAAGGGAAATGCGATATGCCGGCAAAAGAAGCTAAGGTTAGCCGCTCTACAGTAAAAGAGGCGCTGATGACTGTGGAGGAGCTGGCGAAGTATTTAGAGGTAGATTCTACTTCGGTATTAAATTGGGCCAAGGCCGGCAGGATTCCTACGCAGAGCGAAGGCAATAGTTGGAAATTCGACCGCGCTAAGGTAGATGCCTGGATTGCTAGCGAAAAAATAAAATAAGAGATCCTTCGGCCCTTTGGGCCTCAGGTTTTAATTCGCACAAACTAAAGAAGAAAAACTGAAGGAGATGGATTTATGTCACACTATGTGCTCCATAAATCCAGTGCTCATTAAAATGGCAGAGAAACTACTTAATCTAAAAGAGGTCTCTCTATATCTTGGTGTTTCCGAAGAGGACTTACGCAAGCTCGTGGATAAGGGGGAAATACCCGCCTACCGTCTCGGAGGCACTATTTTAAGGTTCAGAAAAGACCAGGTTGATCATGTTGTGGCCCGGGGGATACCTAAACTGAGCAAGCCGGAGGAAGAGGATCAAGGCCCTTCCTCCTATAGCCGCCTGGAGAAATTTAAGGACTTCTTATATTTTAATGATTTCTACATTATTTCCGCAATTATAATTATAGCGTTATTGGTCGTTATCTTTTTCTATTAAAGGAGGCAAGGTATGTGGGATGTTATCCAAAAAGGCGGCCCGTTGATGTATTTGATTATCCTTTGTTCTATCGTGGCTGTGGCAGTAATCATTGAAAGGTTGTACCATTTACATCGGGCAAGGGTGAATATCGATAAATTTATGGAAAATATATCCAATGCCATTAAGCGCAACCGGATTATGGAAGCCATTGATTTATGCGAGAAGACCCCCGGGCCTATTGCCCATATTATCAAAGCAGGTATTTTAAAACACGACCGTTCGCGGCAAGAAATAAAAGAGGCTATTGAGGATGCGGGGATTTACGAAGTGCCCCGCCTTGAAAAAAACTTAGGGGCCTTAGCGACCATTGCCCATATCTCACCTTTATTGGGCCTGTTAGGTACGGTCACAGGAATGGTCCGGGCCTTTCAGACAATTCAGGAAAAAGCCAGTGCTTTTCATCCGGTAAGCCCGGGAAATTTAGCCGGCGGCATTTGGGAGGCCCTAATTACGACTTGTGCGGGGTTAATCGTAGCCATCCCCACTTTCGTTGCTTACAATTATCTGGTCAGCCGGGTCAAAGGCTTCGTTGTGGAAATGAACAGAAGTGCTACTGAATTAATTAATATTCTTGGGCACAGAAGGGAACAGTATTAAGATGAAATTCAACCGGCATGTAGAGTTTGAAAAAGGCCAGCTGGATATTGCTCCTTTAATCGATGTGGTTTTTTTACTTTTGATATTTTTTATGCTTACCTCCAGTTATATTTTCCAGCCGGGAATTAAAATAAATCTACCTAAAGCTGTAACCAGCGAAGTGATCCAAGAGAAAAATTTGGTTATTACTATTAATGCCAAAAACGTAGTCTATTTAGATAAACGTTTGGTTACTTTAAACCAGCTAAAATCTTACCTGCAGAAAGCAGCAAACCAAAAGCGTCCCCTTTTAATTAGGGCCGATCGTCAAACTTCTTTAGGCAAGGTGGTTCAAGTTTGGGATATCTGCCGGGAGGCAGGCTTAACCCAGATTAATATAGCCACAAGCCAACCCGTGCCCTAAAACTGGTGGTGAGTTATGTTTATTAGTCGGCAATTACGTCTAACTTTGTTGATTTCTTTCTTTGGACACCTCTTTTTGATGGGTTTTGTCTCAGTAGTATTTTTACCGAAGGGTTTTCAGAGGAAGCAATATAGTACAGTTGATTTTCTGGGTTCGATATTAGGGGGCGATGTTTCTTTTAAAGAAACCCGCCGAGCTCTTGCAAAACTTCCTCCTGAAATTGATCTCCAGAGGCAAAGTTTCTTTTACGAGGGACCAGAGGTAGTTTTACCGGTTAAGAAAAAAATTTTCAATCCCGATGGTTTTATTGAAATAGATAATTTAAAGGAGTCAATAGCTTTTGCAGCAAGTTTTGTTGCGGCCCCGGAAGGCCATCTGGAGCGGGAAGTAATTTTCCGGCCCCCAGTTCCAAAGTATCCTGAATGGGCAGAGAGTCGAGAATCTATAGGTAACTGTGTTGTTTTTAAAATATATATCTCCAGCCGAGGCCTGGTGGAAGCAGCAACGAATGTGCAGGGCAGCGGCAACCCCGAGATAGATGCTAGCCTAGCAAGATATATTAGGAAGTGGCGTTTTGCCCCTGTTAGAGAGCAGAAGGCACAGGTGGCACAAACCGTTAAAATTAGCTTGGATCTCAAATGATAAAACTGGAATTTGAGACAGCAATATTTTTATATTTATTATTTTCTATTTTCGGGTTTTTGGCTATTTGGCTGGTGTTTTCAAAAATTAAGACCCCCACAGAACACAGTACACAGCTTGAGTCAATCTGGCAATGTTTTATCTGCACGTATATTTATGTAGATAGTAAGCATAAAAAACTTTCAGTTTGCCCTAGGTGTAAAAGTTTTAATGAGAGAGAATTTAAAGGAGGTGGACATTGATCACGGAGTTAGGAATAGTGGCGGGAGAAATCTGGCACTTTTTAGATGAAAAAGGTAGCTGTTCACTTTCTAGCTTAGTTGCCGGCCTGGACAAATCGCGCGATACTATTTTAATGAGTGTAGGCTGGTTGGCCAGAGAGGGCCATGTAACCTTAGTTCAAGAAGGCCAGGGTTACAAGATAGATTTACGAAAATGAAGTTAATTGGAAGGTGAGTTGATGACAGAGAGTGCAAGAAGAGAAGAGAAGATTCCTATTGAGCCTCCTTTACAAGCAGTAGACTGGCGCACTTTAAGTAAAGGTTTTGGTTGGTGGGCAGCGGCGGTGTTAGTTGAATCTTGGGGACGCAAGCAAATCTGTTTATATCTTTGGCAGAAAAAGAAGGATGGCTGGAAGAGAAAACAGAAGTTTAC
>JAMXCY010000046.1 GCA_024543015.1 Candidatus Omnitrophota bacterium
CTGGGGTGGTTTTCCTGCAAATCTCGCGGGGCTTGAGTTGGTCAAGCAGTACATGGCCGAAGAAATAGGTGTAGGAAACGGAGAGATTGTGGCCTGCTCTAAAGGCCTGCATCTTTATGAATATGCTTGGGAGCTAGCCAAACAAAGGACACACAAACTCGATTTAGAAATAAAATAATTCCGCAGTGTTAAGCTATAGGAGGCAAAATGTCCTTCAAAGACATACTTGAGACTATGATCAAAAGGGGAGCTTCGGATTTCTTTATCAGAGCGGGCAGTCCTCTAAGGGCGAGAATCCGCACAGAGGTTAAGGTGCTCGATGATTATACATTTACCGCCAAAGAGGTGGATAGGATTATTGCCGAGATGACCGATGACAAAAAAAGAAATTTACTGCAGAAAAATAGAAGTTGCGAATTTGCTGTTGCCTACGATGAGCGCTGGAGATTTCGTACAGCAATTTTCTATCAGAGAAATACCTTGGTTATAGTTATCAGAAAAATCGATTTAAATATATCGTCCTTTGAAGAGTTGAATCTTCCGGCAAAGGTCCTGCAGAACTTCTGCCGCCAACGTCGTGGGTTGATCTTGCTTACCGGCATCACCGGCAGCGGAAAGTCCACAACGATTGCCTCAATGATTGAATTTATAAATCAGAACTTTGGCAGACATATCTTAACCGTTGAGGAACCAATAGAATTTACCTTTAAAGATAAAAAATCAATGATTAACCAAAGAGAGATAGGGGTGGATGTCTTTTCTTACGCAGATGCCTTAAAACAATTTGCCCTGCATTCCCCCGACGTTATTTACATAGGCAATATCAAAGATGCACAGACCTGTCATGCCGCTTTAACCGCTGCGGAAACCGGGGTATTGGTATTATCTACTACACATACGGTCAATGCCACCTCTACGGTAGAGAGGATTGTCAACTTCTTTCCGCCGCAACAGCATCCACTGATCTTTAATCAGCTCTCGCGTCTTTTAAAAGGCGTTGTCTCTTTGCGGTTGATTCCTCGCATTGACGTTGAGGCATTAATCCCGGCTTATGAAGTTATGGTCTTAAGTCCCACAATATCCGGGTTAATCCGGGAGAATAAATTATGGGAAGCGCCCAAATACATTGCCACCGGAGATATCTACGGAATGAAAAGTTTCAATCAGTGTTTAATGGAGCTTATTGAGGAAAAAAAGATATCTGCCCAGATTGCCTTAGAACATTCAGATAAGAAGGAAGAGCTGGATTTAAAATTAAGACATAAGGATATTATCTAAGTCTTAAGAAAAGAATCGGGAGTAAGCGCAATGAAGGGTAAAAGGCCTGAAGAAAAAAGAAGATATGTGCGCATTGATCTAGCTACCAAGGTGAATTTCCGAATTAAAGGAAAGGATAAAAAAGAAACTAGCTTAGTACCTGCCTCGGCAATTAGTAACAATATTAGTGTGGAGGGGATATGTTTTAGGTCCGAGCAACAATTGCCACCGGGCACCAAGCTTGAATTACAGGTAGTTCTTCCCTCTGAGAAAGAACCGCTTATTTTAAGTGGTAAAGTCAAATGGTCTCACCCGACTCAAGGAACAGGCGAGGATAAGGGTAAGTTTGATGTTGGAGTACAACTTTATATCTTCGGGAACAGCGATGAGAATAGATATTTAAGGTATGTCAGCGAAAGAATGATGGAGCGCCTAAGTCAATATCTCCATCTTTAAAGTGAGGTGAATAATGGAGGAGATGAGAAAAGAAAGAAGGAAATTTCCGCGCATCACTCTAGAACTTATTGTTCGTTATAAGGTCTTAAAAATTCCGGAACAGCAAATTGATGCCCAAACAAAGAATATAAGCGCCGGTGGTGTTTGTTTGGTTGCGCGTGAACAAATGCAAACCGGGACAGAGGTAGCTCTGGAAATAAAGTTTCCCGGTTCAAATAAACCTATTGTTGCTACTGGCCGGGTAGCTTGGTCACGTGAATCCACTTTAGGTTTAAGCCCCGCAGGCCATCAGCGCTTTGATAATGGAGTTGAATTTATGGAGATAAGCGATGATGATCGGGATCGTATTATTGAACGTGTTAAATCCAAGCGACAAAAGACAAAAGACAAAGGCTGGAATGTAGGCATTGTCACGGATATAACTAAGTGAGAATAGCGCGTTTTGTTTATAAAAAGAAAATCCTTGCGCTTTTGGAAAAATTTGTTTTAATATATAATTAGGAAGACATTATAAAACCCTAGAGGGGGTGGGAAGGTTCTACCCAACTATATGAGGAGTATGGTGGGATGAAAAAGAAAATTTATGGTTACGAATTAGTTATTGATCTTTATAACTGCAACCGAAAAGTGCTTAGATCTAAGAAAAAGCTTCAGGAGTATGTAGATAGGTTGTGTAAGTTGATTAAGATGAAAAAGTTCGGTAAGACCTTGCTTCCTTATTTTGGCGAAAACGCCGCTTTCACCAAGGGATATTCTCTGGTGCAGCTAATCGAGACCAGTTCCATCACCGGGCACTTCTCTGAATTTTGGGGAAGGGCTTACATCAATGTCTTCTCTTGCAGAAAATTTGACCACCTAGCCGCTAAAAAATTTACCCGCCGGTTTTTCCAAGCCAAAAAGGTGAAAAATAGATTCCTCATCCGCTAAAGATCATGGAAGCTAATGAGGAACTCTAGTGTAGTTCTGATTATTATTTGTGCGGCGTTGCTTTGTTATGCCAATGCCTTGGGCGCACCTTTTCTTTGGGACGATGAAGTCCTCATTATTCGAAACCACTACATCAAAAATTTTACTTACCTTCGAGAAATCTTTACCACCACGCATTTTCAAGGCGGCGGAGAAGGTGGCAACTTTTACAGACCCCTGCAAATCATCTCCTACCTATTCGATTATACTCTTTGGAAGCTTAATCCTTTTGGCTATCATTTGACCAATCTAATCTTGCACTGTTTAGTTGGTATAGTTGCATATTTTCTGATTAGCAAAATCAGCGCCGATAGATTAACAGGTTTCTTAAGTGCACTTTTCTTCATGGTTCATCCGGTACACACCGAGGCGGTGGCTTATATCTCCGGCCGAGCAGATTCTTTAACCGCATTGTTTTTGTTATCTGCTTTTCTCATGTTTATAAAAATTCCCACAAGCCCGGGTAAAAAACGCAAGTTCTATTGGGTAAGCGCATTTTTACTTTATATTTTCGCTTTACTCTCTAAAGAAAGTGCCCTGATATTTTCATTCTTAATCTTTTTTTATGGCCTTTGCTTTGTGCCTAAGAAGAAAATTAAACCCTGGATACCGATTTACGCAAGCTTCCTATTGCTTAGCGTCGTCTATGTCCTTATAAGAGTAGCAATCTTTGGTTTTCCCCAAATCACTTCTCTTTCCTTGATTGCTCAGGCACCAGCTCTTACGAGATTGCTTACTATCCCTAAGATAGCTTTAAGCTACCTGGGCTTATTAATCCTGCCTATCCATTTACATATGGAACGCCACTTTCTCGTTAATAACATGGCAGATCCTTATTTTCGGTTAGGGCTTGTTGTTTTGTTTTTTACAGTCTGGTTGCTCAAATTAACCTATCGACGTTGGCGATCTGCCTTTTTCTATTTGGGCTGGTTTATTATTACCTTAATCCCTGTCTTAAACCTCGTTCCTTTAAACGCTACCATGGCCGAACACTGGCTCTATCTTCCGGCTGTCGGTTTTTTGGCCCTGGCGACTACAGCGGGTGTGAAACTCTTCCGAGAAGGTTCAGAAAAAACCAAAAAAATTATTTTGGCGCTAACCTGCCTACTTTTCCTTTTCTATTGTCCGCGCACCATTATGCGCAATTTCCAGTGGCGTAACCCCTTAAAACTATATGCGCATGATTTAAAGTATTCCCCAAAAAGTTTTATCCTGCACAACAATTTGGGTGTTGAGTTATTCCGCTGGGGAGAAATAGAAGGAGCCGGACGAGAGTTTCAGGCCGCAGTTGCGCTTAGCCCGCGCTACGCCACCAGCCACAACAATCTGGGAGTAGTGCTGGAGAATCAGGACAAGATAGAGGAGGCTATAGCGCACTACCAGGCCGCAATCCAGCTGAATAACTATATCCTGGCCTTTGGCAATCTGGGCCGGGTCTACTTGAAGACCGAACAGCCGGCAAAGGCAGCTGCCGTATTAGAAAAAGGCCAGAAGCTCTATCCGGATGATCCAGAAATAATCTACCATCTCTCCAGAGCTTATAAAATATTAGGGACTTCAGATTTAAAATAATTTGGTTGAGGTGTGAAATTTGAAGGGAATTAAAAAAACTTACGATGTGATAGTAGTTGGAGCAGGTCATGCCGGGATAGAAGCTGCTTTGGCCTCAAGCCGCATGGGTTGCCAAACTCTGCTAGTCAGCTTTAATCTGGATAGAATCGGCTTTATGTCCTGCAACCCGGCAGTTGGCGGCATAGGCAAGGGTCAATTAGTCAAGGAGCTTGATGCCTTGGGTGGTGAGATGGGCCGGGCAACAGACGCTTGTGCAATCCAATTTAGAACCTTAAATGCCTCCAAGGGAGCAGCAGTCCGGTCATCCCGCGCTCAGGTGGATAGAAAAAAGTATTCCTTATATATGCAGCGGGTAGTAAACAGACAAAAGAACCTTAAACTTTTAGAAGGAGAGGTTAGTGGTTTAATTGTTAAGGATGGCGTTGCCGGAGCAGTAGAGGTTGCTAAGAAGAAGATATTAGCCAAGGCAATAATAATTACACCAGGAACCTTTCTTAACGGACTGATCCATATTGGGATGCGCAGCTTTTCCGGAGGAAGAATTGAGGAAAAACAGGTCAGTAAGAGCCTTTCCAGTGTCTTGCGCAAATTAGGATTTCGTGTTTTACGCTTTAAGACCGGAACCTGTGCCCGCTTGGACGGAAAAACCATTAATTTTTCCCGCATGCAGCCGCACTATGGAGATAACTCACCTCGTCCATTTTCACTTTCTACGAAGCAAATCAGGCGCAAACAAGCTCCTTGCTATATTACCTATACTAATGAAGCAACTCATCAGATTATCCGTAACAATTTAGACCGCTCACCACTTTATAGCGGAAAAATTACTGGAACCGGTGTGCGCTATTGTCCTTCATTTGAAGATAAGGTGGTCAAATTCCCGCAGCACAGGCGGCATCAGATATTTCTTGAGCCCGAAGCCTTGAGCTGCGATGAGTATTATCCTAATGGCCTTTCCACAAGTCTGCCCGAAGATGTCCAGGATGAGTTTATTCATTCTGTTCCGGGGTTAGAAAGAGTTAAGATTAATCGTTATGGCTATGGTATAGAGCATGATGTAATTGACTCCACCCAACTCTATCCTACTCTAGAGACGAAACTAATTAAAAATTTGTATCTGGCCGGCCAGATTAACGGCACCACCGGCTACGAAGAGGCCGCTAGCCAGGGGCTCCTGGCCGGGATCAATGCTGCTTTAGAAGTTAAGGGAAAAGAACCCTTTGTCCTGGATCGCTCTACAAGTTATATTGGAGTTTTGCTTGACGACTTAGTAACCCGCGGCACGCCGGAGCCCTACCGGATGTTTACCTCACGCGTAGAATATCGCCTGTTAATTCGCGAAGACAATGCCGATTTGCGCCTCAGGAGGTTTGGCTATAAATTTGGCTTGGTTAGTAAACGAGAGCACGAAAAAACCCTGCAAAAACAACAACAAATCCAAGCCGGCATAAAATACTTAAAAGAAAATAAGATTAAGAATCTTACGCTTTACCAGTTGCTTAAACGCCCTGACGTCAAAATCGAAGACTTAAAAATAAAGTTTCCTTTTCCCATCTTAAAAAATGCTCTTAGGGGAATAGAGATCGAGACTAAATATTCCGGATTTATTCAACGCCAGCTTAGTGAGGTACGCAGCTTTAAACATTTAGAAAAGATAAAAATACCTCAAGGTATCGATTATAACGCTATCGAGGGGCTTTCTCGAGAGATTAAAGAGAAACTAAACAAGGCCAGGCCAATAACTTTAGGCCAGGCCAACCGTATCTCCGGCATCACTCCGGTGGCAATTATGATTCTTTCGGTCCACTTGAAAAAAAGAAGGCCAGTGAGGACTTACTACAAGTTCTCCGAATACCTAAAAGAACGTTTTGGCTCTCGAGTGTATAAGGTAAGCATTGATGCCGGATTTTCCTGTCCCAATAGAGATGGCAGCAAAAGCAAAGAGGGTTGCATTTATTGTGATAATCGGGGGTTTAGCTATAATACAAGGATTGCGCCACGACCAATCAAGACCCAAATCCAAGAGGGTATGGATGTCGGTCGCAAGAGATTTAAGGCAGAACGCTTTTTTATCTATTTCCAAGCCTTTACTAACACCTATGCCCCAGTGAAAGAGTTGAAGAAAAAGTATGATATTATAAAAAAGTTTAAGAATGTTGTTGGACTCTCTATTGGCACCCGTCCAGATTGCATTAATGAAGAAATCCTAGATCTAATCGAAAGTTACGCTAGAGATTATGAAGTTTGGCTTGAATATGGTTTGCAGAGTATCCATGGCCAGACCTTAAAATCTATAAATCGAGGCCACCTTTATAAAGACTTTCTATCAGCAGTCGAACAAACACGCAAAAGAGAAAAAATAAAAATCTGCGCCCATGTAATTTTAGGTTTACCTGGTGAAACAGAGAAGGATATCTTAGCCACAGCTAAGGAATTAGGCCGTTTGAGGCCAGAGGCGGTAAAGCTTCACCCGCTCCATGTAATTAAAGGAACGAAATTAGAAGAAATTTTTGCGCAAGGCCGATATCGACCGCTGGGATTACCTCAATATGTCAGTCTAGTAACTAAATTCTTAGAATATCTCTGGCCCCAGAGCGTTATTCAGCGAATTACTGCTGAGTGTCCTCGGCAGTTTCTGGTTGCGCCATTATGGATTTTGGACAAAAACAAGGTACTCAAACAAATCGAGAACACCTTAGCCAAAGAAGGAAAATTTCAAGGCCGACTCTATCAGACTTAGCTTGTTGAGGCTAAGCCTCAACAAGCGACCAAATGAGTTGACATATAAGCGCTGTTTTGGTAAACTCATCTCGAGGATAAATAGACGTGCCCAAAAAAAAGAAAAACTCAACTACAGATTTAGCCGGTAAGCAGATTATCAGGGCTTTGACTAAAATTAGCCAGGCCATCACTTCGGATTCCTATTTGGAGGATATTTTAAAGCTCATTGTTACTGTCACCGCGGAGGTGATGGGCTCTAAAATATGCTCCATTTTACTAATAGATAAGACCGGACGAGAGCTTGAGGTTAAAGCTACGCAATCGGTAAGTGAGGCCTACAATAAAAAAGCCAACATAAAATTTGGGGCAGGAGTTGCCGGCAAGGTAGCCAGA
>JAMXCY010000047.1 GCA_024543015.1 Candidatus Omnitrophota bacterium
CCTTTTTCCGGCAGGCAGGAAAGATCCTGAAAGATGGGAGATGGCTCATTATCTGTGACGATTTTCTGGTTGATGAACATCCTGCCATCGGCTCAAAAAGCCGTTACCCTTCTACAAAGAGAAACTCCTGGCTTTCTCGGTTCAAGCGTGGCTGGCACATAAATACTTTGCTTAGCCGGCAAGAGTTGTTGAAAGTTGCCATAGAGCAGGGATTCGTTTTACAGGAACGTACCGACCTCACCCCTTTCTTACGGCCGACTCCTCTTCCGCTCCTGCTCCTCTCTCAGCAAATGGCCCGTGTGCCGCTACCCTTTCCTTACCGGGATAGCCTCAGAGGGGGCACTGCTTTACAGATTTGTATTAGAAACGGATGGACAGAATATCTGTTTCTAGTCTTCCAGAATAATAAGCGCTCAGTGTCCGGCCGCCGGTCGGAGAGAAGCCAACGATTTAGAAAAAAATAGAGCCTGCGGAGCCAAAGCTGATTGAAAGTTTCCCGCTTTGCAACGCGGTGAGCGTCAGCTTCGACTACGGCTCCGGCAAATCACCGGTAACCTCATCGCTGGCTGTAAAAAGACTGCGGCTTAGCAAAAGCCAAGCTTCGAAAGCCATATGCTTCTGCCGGTGGTCTTTTACTCATTTCTATTCATTCTATTCAAGTTCTTCTGAACGACCCACGAAACGGATCTATCCTTCCATCGCCGGAAGCCCAGGAGGATCTAGTTTTCATTGTCAAGACCCCTTGCATCTCCATGGCGTGTGCGGCATTGATTTCTAAATTTATTACAACCTGCTCAAGTAATATTTCATCACCTAAAACTGGAAGGAGATCCTCCGAAAACTCCTTTACAATCGTGTATCTCTTAAGCAAGCCGCTCACGATATCTCAGCACAGTTCTGAACAAGCCCCACATCTTATGGCTCCGCCATCAAAAGCTCAGCATATCCCATTAGACCCCCAACTGCATTGTTTAGTTCATTTCCTATACAAGCCGCGATTGTCGATACAGAGGCTTGCTTTTCTACCATTTATCTACACTATTCTTGGGCACAGGGAATTAAAAAAAATGAGATAAAAGGCTGTCCATTACCTGCCTCTATAAGGGAATAGGTACAGGACAGCTACCTTATTAGGCTGTCGATTAGTTTTGATTTGTATTTACTTTTTACCTGAGGGAAAGGGCAATCTCCTATTCTTCAACTATTATTTTCCCTTTCATTTCCCCGTGACCGGCACCGCAGAAATTCGTGCAGGCAAAGCTATACTCACCGGCTTTTGTAGGTGTAAAGGTGAAGGTGGTAATTTTGCCTTTTACTACTTTTCTTCCTGACTTTTCAAATTCCCTAAAGGATATTCCATGGGTAACATCAATGGAAGTTATATAGACTTTTACCGTAACTCCCTTTTTAGCCGTGAGCGTGTTGGGAAAGTACTCCCATTTTTTAGCGATAAGGGCCACCTCCTGAACAGCTTCCTCCTCTGTGAAAGCACCCTGTACGAGAACCAAAAACACAAAAAAGAAAAAAATTGTTTTTTTCATTTCATCTCCTCCACATACGTCCATATCATTGACTACGCCCACAATCCAAAGGGTTCTTTCAATCGGTGGCGCAGCCAAAGATTTTGCATATATAAAATATGCCTTTTTTCGTAAAAACGGCCATCATTAATCTACCCAACACTCTTATGCAGACTAAAAGGTCGATACTCCTCTGCCCGGTCACTAACCCGGAGGATATCAGAATGAAACTGAGGGGCAAAACCTGACCCCGGGTGAGCAACATTTAGAATTTCAACGATTGCCCTTTCCAAAATCATCTCAACTATTAATGCTCTATGCCATTATTATTGTACGAGAGATTATCAAGACTTTCTTCAGCGCACAACGGACTAAGGTTGTAAGTTTACCACTTACTTTAGTTCCTTTTTTATCTGACCTTAGTCTGATGCCTTTCAGGCGCATTACGGGTATACTATTAAGAAGCGGCTATTCCCATTGCGGTACCGCTACCCCTACCCCCCTGCGGGGACGAAGACGCCTGCGGGCATCTACGCTACCCTGCGGGCACCTTCGGCCTGTGGGCATTTACGAATTGTAATTTTACAAAAATCTTGTTAAATAAACAAGATTTTTGAGTGGTATTGCATATCGCGACCAAACCGGGTGCCGGCACTCTGGTCGTTGCAAACCTGCCTCTTTTGCCTGCGGAGAACAGCCATGAGCGATAAAATCCGTGTTGTTATCATAGACGATCACCCTTTGTTCCGCGAGGGTGTAGCCAAAACACTGCAGGCCAGGCTGGATATGGAAATCGTAGGCCAGGGCTTACCGGCAAAAGACGAGCTGCGCCTGGCAAAAAGCCTGCTGCCCGACATCATCCTATTGGATATCGCCATGCCCGGTGCTCTTTCAAAATCACGACCCCCGAGAAGCTCTCTCGATGAGTTGACTGAACGGGAGCGTCAGATCCTTGAACTGGTCGCTACGGGATTCAGCAACAAAGAAATCGGGCACAGCAATTTTGCAGAAAATGATTTTGGAGGTGGCAAATGGACTCTGGAAAAGAAACAAATACAAAGAGAATCTTGATTGTTTATTCTCATCCAAAAGAAAACAGCTTAAACCATGGCATTAAAGAAGCCGTTATCAAAGGTCTGAAAAAATCCAATGTTGAAGTAAGAGTCCAGGACCTTTACAAAGAGAAATTTGATCCCTTGCTTTATGACAGAGAAGAGAATGATAAAGATAAGGTTACTATCCAAATGAAAAAAAATGTCCGCTGGGCAGAATGGATTGTCTTTATCGCACCTATGTGGTGGGCCACTGTTCCGGCCATGCTCAAAGGATACTTTGACCGGGTGTTCACAGAAGATTTCTCGTTTAAATATAATCAAGCCGGAATGCCTGAGGGATTATTAGAAAATAAAAAGGCACTGCTGATCGGGACCTGTGATACGCCTCCGCTGATATTGAAATTATCAGGGGGAACCATGGGTTTTAAATCCATCATTAAGAGAGTTCTAAAACTTTGTGGATTGAAAGACTCAAAGTTCACACTTTTCGGCTCAGTGTTGAATTCCACGGAGCAAAAAAGGAACAAGTGGATTGAAAGAGCGGAAAAGATTGGCGAAAAGCTCGGCAAGCCTGAAAGCGCTTTACCGATTATTAAACAAAATCTTGTCTCCATTATTAAAGCCGTGCGCCTGCAACTTTATTCCTTTGTATTTTGTTCTGTATTGCTGGGTGCTGCTATCGGTGCTTCTATCAGTAGTGGTTTTAGCTGGCCAGGACTTTTATTAGCTGCCTTTATTGGTCTTTTAGCTCACACTGCTGTTTCTTTTTCCAATGAAATTGCTGATGAGTCTATTGACAAAATCAATTTGAACCGCACTATGTTTAGCGGTGGCACCGGACTTATGGCCAAAGGTCTCATCACCAAAAATGTATTGAACTTAGGCTGGATTATTTCTTCTGTCTTAGCCTTGGTAATTCCGGCCATAATGGTCTTTCTGTTTCAATTTCACTGGTTGCTTATTTTCAGTTTAGCGCTGGCCCTTTTTTTAGGTCTTGAATATAGTTTTCCGCCCTTTCGGCTATCAAGGATAAGTTTTGGCGAGGTTGCAGCATTCCTCGCTTATGGAGCTCCTTTAATGATAGTAGGAGTTACTCTCCAGGTTGATAAAGCTGTGGTTAACCTGATCATCGCCAATTATAGATTCTATCTACTTGCGCTGCCTGTTTCATTATCTGTTTTCGCTACTTTGTGTCTGACTCAAATACCTGATACGGATGCAGATAAAAAAAATGGCAAAAAATCCATTTCGGTAATCTTGGGTCCCAAAAGTGTTTTAATACTTTCTGCCATTGTACTGTTAATTTGCGTATTCTTTTTTATTAGTTTTGTATTGTTGAAGATTCTAACATTAAAATATTTTTTAATAGCTTCGATTTTACCAGTATTAACAGTAGTTATAATCTTAACAAATCTTGACGCGTACAAGATTCCTGCCGGTATGACGATGATAAATATCATGGGGATGTCTGTAACATCCACAGTGCTTTGTGCAGTTGTGCCGGCTGTTTACTTTTTTAATAATCTGAATCGAATAAATTTGTTTAAATAATTTTAATATGGAAGTAAGATGTCTTTCGAAAGGGTTAGAGAAAAATTTATCGCGTGGTTGAAGCTCGCCAGGTTACAATTTTATCCCATGGCTTTGATTTCTTATACTATCGGGGCTGTGGCTGCTAACAAAATCGAACATGAGTTCAACTTGTCTGTTCATTTAATTGGGTATATTTGTATTTTTTTAATAGAATTATGTACTGTGTTTTGCAATGAGTATTTTGATTTCCCCACAGACAGTATTAATAAAAACGCCGGCATTTTTACCGGTGGCTCTGGAATGCTTTTTGCCGGAAGGATTAAATCTAACGAGATAAAGACTGCTATTTTAATAATACTATGTTTGATTTTTATTTTTGGATATTTACTGTTGCAGGCATCCAAAGATGTTTCGGGATTATCAATTGCAGTTATTCTTTTGACGGGTCTTTTTCTAGGATTGGGATATACGATTCCGCCTCTTAAATTTAGCTATAGAGGGTTGGGAGAGATTATTGTTGCTGTTACATTTAGCCCGTACCTGATTCTTTGCGGTTATTTTTTTCAGACCAACAATTTGAACAGCTCTTTGCCGTGGCTTATGAGCATACCTCTATTTTTTGCCATATTGCCGGCCATAATATTAGCGGGCATCCCTGATCATCAATCAGATAGAACGGTTCTAAAAAAGACACTTTCAGTTGTTATTGGACAGAAGGCAGCTGCAACAGCATCAATTTGTTTTGCTTTGTTAGCGGCGATAGCAGGGGTATCGCTCTGGTATTTAAAAATAATATCGGGCACAATCGGTATAACAATCTTTATTGTTATACCACATGCGATTATCTTAGGGTTGGCAGTTTATAAATTAATAAAATCGGATAATTATAACAGAAAAATAAATAAGATAATGATGTTAGCTTTAACTTATATTCTATGGTTTGGGTTAGTTCCTCTAATATATCTAATCTGGGTGTAAAAAAATGATATAAAAAAGCCCAATAGGCTCATGCTCATTGCAGTGCTGGACTCAATAGCCTGCCTCATCGGCTGTGAAGTTGATATTGTATTCGCCTTTTTTAATCAGACCTTAGCCTGGGTGTCTCCGGCTTCCTCTCCGTTGCAGTAAAGAATTCTCTCTTGTTCAGGCTGCTTTAACGCTTATCTTTTTGGGGGAATTGGCCGTTTCTTTGCTCGTTTTCTTGACTATAGCCTCTTATGGAAATATAAAAATATTAGCATCTATCGGCGGGAAAAACTGAGGGCTTCTAACTTGCATTTCTCACAAAAATCTGTAAATGTAGAGAAATGAGCAGGTTGCCCCTAAAGGGGCTGGCGGTTTTCTCAGAGATGATTCTTATTACCGATGGTTCAAAATGCTTAGCGGCAAGTTAATTGCGCATTAAACGATTAGATACTGCAAGATCAATGGATGAGAAAACCGCATTTAACTGCCGTTCCCAAGCCGAGGCTTCGAAAGGGTAAAGAATCATCTCAATTCTTATTATATCAACAAAAAACTCAACCAGTATCAGCTGGTGAAGATTCGAAACATTATTGAGAATATCAGCACAACGATTAGCAGTATCTTTGACGATTGTATTGGATTGATTCAATGGCTGGGGAAGAAAAGCAATAAAGATAAACTCGATAAAATACCTACAAGTATGCAGAGAGATTTTAACAGCTACCCCAGTTCCATAAATGCCACACTCATCATCAACGATGAAAGGCTTAAAGAGATAGCCAGAGATATGAGCAGTACGGCCAACAAGCTCACCGAGAAAAAACCAATCCCGGCCTAAAGACTGAAACCTATAATCGGCCCCAGCGCAGTTCCCAAATCAACGAAAGTGGCAAAGCTGCTCATATATAAAGCCCGTCCATCCACGGGTTCCCGGTCACCCGCCATCGCGTAGATACCCAACCGGGCAGAAATCGAAGCACTAAACTGAAGAATCAGCAAGGAGGGCGGTAGGAAGCCAGTATCGCGAAAGAGCCAGCACTAGTAGCAGCACAACCTGAACGCAGGCTGAAATGAGCAGAAACTTCTTTTCCCCAACCAGTCACTTAAAACCCCAACTACTGGCCCGATCATGAGCGTTCCAACGGACCTGAAACTCAAGGTGGGCCGGAAAGATTGGCCACTCCCAGAGCAAGGGGCAGACCAGGGGCAATCCGATCAACCACGATTATCCCGGTTAAATTGGCGATCATCTGATCGGTCATCGTAAAGGTCAGCGCGCAAATCCAGATTCAAATCTACACTTTCTGTAGTGTAGCCGAGCCAGCCCTCGCCCCAGGGCTAGGGACCGGTCGCTTATGCTCCCTGGGAGCCTTAGCGGCCAGAACTATGCCCGAGAGAGAGGCGGTCCCATAGATCAGGAAGGTATTGCAAGGTTTTATAACCCGGCCTGACGCAAATAGTCAAGAAAATGACCGGAGAACAGTAATGAAGACCTTCGAGATCGGAAAGATCCCGCCAGGATAGGAACATCAAGCCATTTCTTTGGTATGAGGTCTGGAAGGGAGGGTGTCACGGACTATTTAGGCGATTGTGGATTTTGAGCTTGCCCTTGTGAGGGCCTGCGGCTAAGAGAAGAGATAATGCGGTCAATTCAAGGATGATGGATCAAGGCCTGGTGGCGGCCGACCGATTTTAACAAGATGGCGAAGGATCTTTTTCACCCTCGTTGAAATAGCCCTGCACCATGTCAACTATAAGCCTACTTACCTCGGAGAAAAGTTTTCTGTCGTGCCTGAAGAATACTCTCAAGCATTTTGGGCAGGGTGAGGGTCACCAATCTGTGAGGAAGGAGGAGGAGGAGTTCATTCGCAGCATATTCGGCAAAGAGAAGGGTGCGTTTCTGGGAACAGGAAGGGCAGAGATGAAAGCCTTTGTAACCGAAGGGACAAAAGAACTCTTCCTTACATTCAGGATTGGTGCATGGTTTTGGTTTCACCTATGCCTATCCGGTTGGTTTCCAAACGATCGGAAAGGCGTTAATATGTTGCCATGGACCCTCGTGGCTTC
>JAMXCY010000004.1 GCA_024543015.1 Candidatus Omnitrophota bacterium
CAAGATTTTTGATCACCACGATCAAGAATTGCCTACTGGAGAAGTAGGTGAAATTGTCTGCCGCGGTTGGCCGGTAATGATGGGTTATTATAAAGAGCCGGAAATGACAAAAGAGATTATGCGCAATGGCTGGTTGCACACAGGTGATTTAGGCTGCGTCGATAAAGAAGGATACCTTTATATTAAAGGTAGAATCAAGGATATGATTATTGTCAGCGGCTTAAATGTCTACTCTCCCGAAGTGGAGCATGCTATCAGCGAACATCCCAAGGTGAAAGAAGTAGCTGTTGTAGGAGTTGCGGATAAATTACGCGGGGAAGCAATTAAGGCAGTAGTAGTTTTGCAGGAAAATGCAGAGTTAGCAGCCAACGATCTTAGAGCTTTTTGCCACGAAAGATTAACCCATTTTAAAGTACCCCAGATAGTAGAATTTAAAGAGTCTCTACCCAAGACGCCTAGCGGCAAAGTGCAAAAAGAGTTGTTAAAAGAGAGTCCCAGAAAAGCCCAAGAACAAACCTAAATTCCTTCCCAGAGCATTTCCTTGACTAAAATGATGCAAAATGATAAACTATTTTGATACGTAAAAATCCCTTGGAAATTTTCTTAACTCATGTTTTCATTCGGGGTGTAGCGCAGTTTGGCTAGCGCGCAACGTTCGGGACGTTGAGGTCGGCGGTTCGAATCCGCCCACCCCGACCATTTCAGTTCACAGTTGACAGAGATATGAAAAAGGCGATAGTAATTGGGGCCAGTTCCGGAATCGGCCGGGCAGTAGCAAAGGTGCTTGGCCAAGATGGCTACGAAGTGGGCTTGGTTGCCAGGCGCATTGAACTTTTGCGACAGCTACAACAAGAAATCCCCGCGCAAACTTACATTAAACAGATTGATGTGAGTAAACACGAAGCAGCCATGGTTCTTCTTAAAGAGCTGATTCAAGAGATGGGTGGGCTGGACTTGATTGTGATTAATTCTGGAATCAACACCCACAATATTAATCTTGATTGGAAGCCAGAGATAAAGACAATAGATGTAAACGTGTCAGGTTTTGTAGCCATGATAAATGTAGCTGTTAAACATTTTTTAGCCCAGAATTCAGGGCATATCGTAGGGATATCATCGATCGCCGGCTTAAGAGGAAGCGGCGCTTGTTCTTCGTATAATGCTTCTAAGGCCTTTGTTTCCAATTATCTTGAAGGATTAAGGCATAGGTTCAGAAGGAATAATATTTATGTTACCGATATTTGCCCGGGGTTCGTAGAGACGGCAATGACAAAAGGTGAGCCCGGGCAATTCTGGGTAGCCAGCGCCCAAGGCGCGGCAAAGCAAATTTTAACAGCGATAGAAAAGAAAGAAAAAGTTGCCTATATTACCAGGAGGTGGGGTATTATTGCCTGGTTGCTTAAGATATTGCCCGATTGGATATATAGATTGAGATATAAAATAGTTAAAATTGAAAATTAAAAAATTTGTAGTATGAATAAACGTGTTCATGTTTATTATTCTGGGCGAGTTCATGGTGTAGGTTTTCGTTTTACTGCACAAGCAGTAGCAGCTGATTTAGACCTTACTGGTTGGGTAAAAAATCTGCCTGATGGCAGAGTAGAGCTGCTTTGCGAAGGGAGGGAAGAGGCCTTATGCAAAGCTTTAGAAAAGATAGATAGCCAGCTTTCAGGTTGTATTCACCAGAAGAATATTAATTGGATGCCGGCTACGGGTAAATTTAACAATTTTGAGATAAGGTTTTTTTAATATGCGCTGGGGAATATTTTGTGATATTCATGCAAATCTTGAAGCCCTGCAAGCAGTGTTAGCTGCTTTTAGCAAAGAACGTATAGATAGATATCTTTGTCTAGGCGATGTAGTTGGCTATGGTGCAAACCCTAATGAGTGCATTACGGAAGTAAAAAAGTTAAACCCTGTAATTATAGCCGGAAACCACGATTGGGGAACCGCAGACCTTTTCGATATTACTTATTTTAATGCTCATGCACAAGCAGCAATTCTATGGACAAGCAAAAATATTAATTATGAAAATAAGCAGTTTCTTAAAAATTTAGAGTTAGTTTATCAGAAGGGCGATATAACTTCAGTTCATGGAAGCCTTACTCACCCTGAACAATTTGAGTATATATTAGATATTTCTTCTGCAGAAGAAACGTTCCAGCTTTTGCAGACAAAAGTCTGTTTTGTTGGCCATACTCATGTGTCGATAATTTTTATCAAAAGAGGTAAACACTACACAGCTACTTCTCAGACAGAGATTGTGCTGGAATCTTCCCAGTCCTATATTGTCAATGCCGGAAGCGTGGGGCAACCGCGAGATGGAAACCCTAAAAGCTCGTATGTTGTCTACGATAGCGAGAGTAACCAGCTGCAAATAAAAAGAGCGCCTTATGATATCCAAAAGACTAGGGATAAAATTATCAAGGCGGGTCTACCCAGAATTTTAGCTGAGAGACTAACCATAGGAAGATGAAATTTGTTTATAGTTTATTTTATGGTCTATAGATAGAACGATAAATGAAGAATTTAAGTAGGATTAAAAAAGAGATTGAGAAGCTGCGGCGCCAAATTCGGCATCACGACTACCGCTATTATAGTTTAAATCACCCCGAAATTTCCGATAGCGAATACGATAAACTGATCAAGCGCCTGAAGAACTTGGAGGAAAAACACCCTCAGCTGAAGATCCCCGATTCACCCACAGAAAGGGTTGGCGGTGAGCCGTTATTAAAATTTAAGCAGGTGAAACATCCCAGGCCAATGCTTTCTCTGGACAACGCCTATTCATTCGAAGAAATAAAAGACTGGGTCAAAAGAGTGCACAAGGGCCTCAAGAAAACAGAAGATGTTGAATATGTAACTGAATTAAAATTTGATGGAATAAGCGCCACTTTTACCTATCGGGATGGAAGGTTTGTCCTTGGGGCAAGCCGCGGCGATGGTCAAACCGGAGATAACATTACAGCTAATCTTAACACCGTTCGTACTGTTACCTTGAAGCTTACCCCTAGCAAAAGATATCCTTTACCTGCGACCTTAGAGGTGCGTGGTGAGGTCTATATGGACAGAAGAGACTTCCAGCGCCTGAACAAACAAAGAGAGAAAAAGGGCGAAGCCTTATTTGCCAATCCGCGTAATGCCGCTGGAGGTTCTTTAAAATTATTAGACCCCAAGGTAACGGCTAAGCGTAAATTAAGGAATTTCATTCATTCTTTTGGACTTTTGGAAAAGGGAAGGGAGTTTTCCACACATCGGGAATTTCTTCAGGCAGCTGCTGTCTGGGGCTTATGCACAAGTCCTTATAGCAAATTATGTAGAAATATAAATCAGGTTACCGCAGAATGTCAGAAGTGGCAAAAAAGGCGCCAGTCGCTACCTTATGATATTGATGGCGTGGTGATTAAGGTTAATCGCCTGGCACAGCAGAAAAGACTGGGGATTACTCTTAAAAGTCCGCGTTGGGCAATAGCCTATAAGTTTCCTGCAGAACAGGCAACAAGTGTTTTGAAGGAGATCAAGATTCAGCTGGGACGCACGGGCGTATTGACGCCCGTTGCTGTTTTAGAACCGGTTGAATGTGCTGGAGTAACTATTTCCAGGGCGACCTTGCATAATTTTGATGAAATTAAACGCTTAGATGTACGTATTGGAGACCGGGTGATTGTGGAGAGGGCGGGAGAGGTAATCCCTAAGATTGTGAAAGTGATTAAGAGCGTGCGTAAGTCTAAATTAAAGCCTTTTCACCTTCCTTCGCACTGTCCAATATGCGGGGATAAAATTGTTAAAGAAAAAGAAGAAGAGGTAGCTTATCGTTGCCTGAATTCGTTGTGCCCGGGGCAATTGGAAAAAGGATTAATTCATTTTGCTTCCCGCCAAGCTATGGATATAGAAGGGATGGGCCGGGCTGTAATTGAGCAACTGGTGAAGAAAAGAATAGTAAAAGACCTTGCGGATATTTATTCACTGACCAAGGAACAGTTGCTAAAATTAGACCTTTTTGCCGAAAAAAGAGCCGAAGGCTTAATTAGGGCAATAGAGAAGAGTAAAAAACAGCCACTTTCCCGCTTGCTGTTAGCTTTAGGAATCCGCCATGCAGGTGAGAAGGCCGCCTATGTTTTAGCTAACAGATTTGGTAATATTGAACGTTTAAGTCAGGCTTCACGAGATGAGTTGCAGGGTATTCCTGAGGTCGGTCCAATTATGGCTGAAGCTATTGTAGCTTTTTTTCGTAGTTCTGGGGCAAAGCAGCTGCTTTTGAGATTGAACAAAGCAAGTCTGAATATGGTTGAACCAATTGCTAAAAGCTCATCCCAGGCCTTAGCGGGAAAGAGGTTTGTTTTTTCCGGAGAACTGCAAGACTTTAGCCGCAACGAAGCACAAAGATTAGTTCAGCAACTGGGTGCGAACACTTCTTCCAGCGTCAGCAAGAAAACTGATTTTGTGGTCGCAGGAAAAAACCCCGGCTCAAAATATGCCAAGGCAAAGAGCTTAAATGTCAAGATTATCAATGAGGCAGAATTTAAAAAATTGATAAAATGAAACTCAAAACTCAAAATTCGAAATCTAAAGTCATTTTGTTACTTATTACTTACCTCTTACTACTTACGACGGTAATTGGCTGTGAGGCCTTTCGTAAGAAGTTTGTACGCAAAGCCAAAAGGGAAAAAGAAATCAAAGTTGTTATTGAAACTTATGAGTATGAATCCCGTTATTCCATAGAAGAAAGCTACAAAAGATACTTTCTATTTTGGCGCACTGCCCATGAAGAATTGATAAATTTACTCGATAGGCAAGACCTAAGCCGCAAAAGACGGGTATTTGTTGCGGGGAAGATTGTAGAGAATTTGCAGCACATGCGGCAGTTGCTTCTGCCCGAGAAACAAAGCGAATTAGATACACATATATTAGAGCAAGAAAATATTCTAAACCAACTGCAGAGATATAAGCTCAGCCACGGTCAGAGGCTACGCATTAAAAGTGCCCTGAAGAAACAAAAGAGGCAAATACGGAAAGAATTTAGTTACAAAGACATTCAAGGATATTTAATAAAAGAATGACGTTAGAAAGAATAGTGGTTGGCCCGATGCAGGTCAACTGTTACATTTTAGGCTCGCCAGATACGGCTGAGGCTATTGTTATTGATCCCGGAGCTGAGCCCGAGAAGATTCAAAGGCGCCTTAAACAATCCGGTCTTGGGGTTAAATATATTGTCAATACCCACGGACACATTGACCACATTGGCGCTAATGCTTACTTTAACGCAGCTGTGCACATCCATCGCCTGGATGTCCAATTCTTAAAGAATCCTCAGTTGAACTTATCGGATATGTTGGGTTTAAGCTATAGCTTACCTGCGCAAATTGTACCTTTAGAAGAAGGACAAAGATTACAAGTGGGTGAAATTTCCTTAAAGGTAATTCATACGCCGGGGCATACCCCGGGAGGAATCTGTTTAGACGCAGGGAAGATTTGTTTTACCGGAGATACGCTTTTTGCCAAAGGCATAGGCCGGACAGATTTTCCCACTGCCAGCGAAAAAGAGTTATTGCATTCAATCAGAAAAAAATTATTTAGCTTAAAAGATGAGGTAATAATTTATCCCGGCCATGGGCCATCTTCCACCATCGGTGAGGAGAAAAAGAACAACACCTTCCTATGAAAAAAATAGTAGAAGAGTTCCTAAACTATCTTTCTGTAGAAAAAGGATTAGCTGAAAATAGCATTAAGGCCTACACTCAAGATTTAAATAAGTATATTAATCATTTAGAGCAAAAGAAGATAACTTCCTTTAGCCAAGTTCGCCGCAATAACATCACCAACTTCATGCTTTACTTAAAAGACAAGGGTTTAAATAGCAATTCCATATCCCGCGCTTTAGTAGCTATAAAGGTCTTGCATAGATTTCTGGTTAATGAAAGCTATCTAAAAGAGGATATAACCTCTGTGCTTAGCTTGCCTAAATTGTGGAGAAAATTGCCTGAGGTCTTAACTCCGGATGAAATAGATAAAATATTGGCAGGTCCTAATCTAAAGACAGAACAAGGGCTCAGAGATAAGGCGGCTCTGGAATTAATGTATGCTACAGGAATGCGGGTTTCAGAGATAGCAGGCTTAAAAATAAATGATTTAAATTTAGATATGGGTTTTGTTAAATGTGTAGGTAAAGGGCAAAAAGAAAGAATCATTCCTTTGGGAAGGTATGCCTCAAAGGCCTTATCCAGATATCTTAATAAAGCCAGGCCGCGACTGCTTAAAGAAAAAGACCAACCCCACCTTTTCTTAAGTAGGTTAGGCAAAAGAGTTTCCCGTCAGACATTCTGGAAGAGCGTTAAGACTTATACTAAAAAGTCCAGAATTAAAAAAGAAATTACTCCCCATACCCTGCGCCATTCTTTTGCTACCCATCTTCTGGAAAGGGGAGCGGATTTACGTACAGTCCAAGAAATGCTGGGGCATAGTGATATTTCTACCACACAGATTTATACCCATATTAATAAAGAACGTTTGAAACAGATTCATCGTAAATTTCATCCGAGACCATGAAGAACAGTTCACAGATTAAAAACATTGCCGGGCTTGTTGAGAGAAGATTGCCGGCGTATATCTTCAGGCTTATCCGTAAGATAGGCAGGGTAGCCCAAGAGCATGGTTTGTCGGCTTATCTGGTGGGCGGTTGCGCAAGAGACCTCTTATTAGGTGTGAAAAATCTCGATTTGGATATTGTCGTGGAGGGAGATGCGCTTGTTCTAGTCAGGCTGCTCAAGAAAAAGATTAAGTTGAATTTAGTAACATACCCCAGGTTTGGTACTGCAACTGTGACTCTGCCGGATGGATTTAAGATTGATTTTGCCAGCAGCCGCAAAGAACACTACCCCCGCCCGGCAAGCTTGCCTACAGTGACTCCTGGCGCTATAAGAGAAGACTTATACCGTAGAGACTTTACTATCAATACGCTGGCGGTGAAAATCAATCGGCATGGTTTTGGAGAATTGTTGGACCTTTTTTGCGGACAGAAAGACTTAAAAACCGGAAAGATTAGAGTCTTGCACAATAGAAGCTTCATTGACGACCCGACCAGGATTTTACGGGCTATTCGCTTTGAGCAAAGATATAATTTTAACATTGAGCCTAAAACATTGAAATTGATCCGCCAGGCCGTATCTTTAGGTCTTTTAAAAAGATTGACTCGCTTTAGATTGGGACGAGAGTTCATTTTATTGTTAAAAGAGAAAAGGCCGCTGGCAGCGATTTTACGCTTTGATAAGTTGTCTGGGCTCAAACTTATTCATCCTTTGATTAAATTAGACAAAACAGTGGTGGCAAGGTTTAATTCTCGCAGGGCAGGGGATGATTGGCTTAAGTTTTTTGTGCTTTTGACCAGAAAGTTAAACGAACAACAGATGGAAAAGCTTTGCCGTGATTTTTCTTTAACCAGAAAAGATAAGCAAAGATTAAAAACCTTAAGATGACGATCGGCGTCTTACAATTAAAACTGTTTATTCCCCAGGCAAATTCCCTGAAGTCAAAACGGCAGGCCTTAAAAAGTCTGAAAGATAAGATTCGCCACAAATTTAATGTTTCGGTAGCAGAGATAAATGCAGAAGACCTATGGCAGACTGCAATGCTGGCAATAGCCTGCATCAATAGCGACAAAAGGTTGATCAATTCAGTTTTATCCAAGATAGTAAATTTAGTGGATGTTCATAGAGCGCTAGAGCTGGTCGATCATACCATCGATTTCTATTAAATAAATTAAAGGATAGACAATGGGACAAGAGAGAGTACAGCGGGTAGCGGGAGAGATTCAAAAGGAAATAGGGGTGATTTTACGGGATGAGGTAAATGACCCGCGCATAGGTTTTGTAACTATTGCCAGTGTGGATTTAAGCCGGGACTGCCGCGTGGCCAAGGTATATTTTAGCCTCTTGGGCAGCGAAAAACAGCTACGCGATACACAAGTGGGATTAGGCAGGTCAAAAGGATTTATTCGCAGGCTGTTAGCCCAGAGATTAAAATTGCGTTATACGCCGGAGATTATTTTTAAATTAGATAAAAGTGCCGAATACAGCATTCATATTTCAGCGGTCTTAGATAAAATAAAGGATAAGGGTAAAACCGATGAGCGCAAAAAAGGTAATTAAAGCGATAAGAAGTTATTCCTCGTTTTTGATATCTTCTCATGTTGGTGCCGAAGGCGATGCCTTAGGCGGCGAATTAGCCTTGGCCTCGCTTTTAACTAGATTGGGCAAAAGTGCTTATATAGTCAATAGTGATCGGCCTCCGGATAATTATGCTTTTTTGCCAGGCGTAAAAAAGATTCGAGGCAATTTAAGTAAGGATAAGTTCCAAGCAGCTTTTATTATTGATTGCCCGGATAAACAAAGGATAGGTAATGTCTTAAAGCTAATCGATCAGGCCAAGCCAATAATTAATATAGACCACCATATGGACAATAAAAAATTTGGTCAGGTAAATTGGATTGACTCAAAGGCCTCAAGCGTTGGAGAAATGATTTACCGGTTATTTCACCTGACCCAAACTAAATTAACCAGAAATGATGCTTTGAATATCTATACGGCAATGCTTACAGATACTGGTTCCTTTCGCCATGCTAACACTGACAGCACGACACACCTGATTGCAGGGGAGCTGTTGCAATTAGGAATTGAGCCGGCTAAAATCTATAGCAGGATTTACGAAAACAACTCTATGCAGGATGCTGCTATTGTAGCAAAAATAATTTCCCGGATGTCTTTTGCTGTAAAGAATAAAATTGCCTGGGTGAAGATTAATAAAGGCATATTGAAAAAGATGAAATCCAGACATGAAATCTTGGATAAAATTTTTGATTTTGCCAAGTCTATAAAAACAGTAAAGACAGTAATCGTCTTCTGTCAAGTTGATGAGCATCGGGTTAAGTTAAGCCTGCGTTCTAAAAGCCCTATAGATGTGCAGAAAATCGCTAAGTTATTTTCTGGCGGAGGCCACAAGTGCGCCAGCGGCTGTACGATTAAAGGCAGCCTCAAAGAAGCAGAACAGAAGGTATTGAAGGAAATAAAAAAGGCACTAAATGCTAGATACTAGCAACTAGCGACTAACAATGGACGGTATTCTGATTATCGACAAGCCCAGGGGTTTTACTTCTCACGATGTGGTAGACTTTATCAGAAAGAAATTCCAGATAAGGAAGGTCGGCCATGCTGGCACGCTTGATCCGCAGGCCACAGGAGTATTGGTTGTCTTAATCGGCGCCTTTACCAAGAAATCGACTCGTTTCAGTTCCCATGATAAAGAGTATGAGGCTTGTTTGAGGTTAGGGGTGGCTACTGATACCCAAGATGGCCAGGGCCGCATCCTCAAAAGAGAGAAGGTGAGCAGACTTAATTTAGAACAGGTTGAACAGGTATTTGGTCAGTTTTTGGGAAAGATTGAACAGATCCCGCCAATGTTTTCAGCACTCAAAATTGGAGGCCACAAACTCTACAATTTGGCTCGCAAAGGCATAATGCTTGAACGTTTGCCCCGTCAAGTTTATATTTATAAAATAAAAGTAACTCAGTTTGCTCTGCCGCATGTCTATTTCACAGTTAAGTGTTCAAAAGGAACTTACATCCGTACATTATGCGTGGATTTGGCTAAGCGGTTAGGATTCGTAGGACATATGTCCCAACTGCGCAGAATAAGCTCCGGCCATTTTGGAATTGCCCAAGCTTTAAGTTGGGATAAGCTAACAGGTTTTTCTCCCGGACAGTTGTGTGAAATTCTTCTTACGAAATGAAAGTTATCAGAGATATTAAAAACACCAGGCATAAATTTAAGAAGCTCGTGTTAACTATAGGCATGTTTGATGGAGTGCATCTAGCCCATCAGAAAATTATTAAAGAAGTCGTGCGCCAGGCAAAAAGAATAAAAGGTACAAGTATGGTTTTGACTTTTGCCCCCCACCCTTTAAGGATTCTTAAAAGCCCCGCTGCTACTTCGATGATTACTGCTCTTGAACATAGAATTGAAGCATTACGGCAATTAAATGTAGATGTTTGTTTGCTGATGAATTTTAATAAAGAGTTTTCCAAGATATCCGCAGGGGACTTTATCAAATGTTTCCTTGTCAATAAGCTCGGGATTGATTATCTAATAGTAGGTCAGGGTTTTCGTTTTGGCAGCCAAAGGGGCGGTTCTTTTTCGCTTCTAGAGAAGTTATCCAAAATATGCGGTTTTAAAATACGAGAAATGAAAAGCGTTAAAATAAATAACCAAATTATATCTAGTTCCAGAATCCGCTCTTTTATTCGCCAAGGCAAAGTAGAAGAAGCAGGTGTCTTTTTAGGAAGACACTTTTCTATTCACGGCAAGGTCAAAAAGGGCACCATGCGGGGACGTATCTTGGGATATCCTACGGCGAACGTAGAATCAACCCAAGAGTTGATTCCTGCCTGCGGTGTTTATGCAGTAAAAGTCAAATTAAACAATAAGGTTTTGTCCGGCATGTTAAACATTGGTTTTCGGCCTACCTTTGGGCCTAAAAAGAAGCCTCACTGCGTTATTGAAGTGCATGTCTTCAATTTCCGCAACAAGATATATGGTCAACAGTTAGAAGTTTTTTTTATTCAACGTATACGTAGTGAGAAGAAGTTTGCTGCTCCTGGCGCGCTACTTGTACAGCTCAAGAAAGACGAACTTAAGGCCAAACAATTGTTGAAGATGTAATAAATCCCTCCCCCAAACCAGTCTCTGTTAACCACAAAATATAGTTGCCATCCTTCCTTTTGACACTATAAGTTGTATGCCCTGTAAAAACTATGATTTTTCCCTTGACAAACAAATAGTCGTCAGGTATACTTGTGTTTGGTAGTGGAGGAAAGTGGAGGAAAGTGGGATGTTCTACGGAGAATACGAACATTCATTAGACCGTAAAGGAAGAATTATTTTTCCGGCCCGATTTCGCGAGGTATCTCGGGAAAATTATATTGAACGCTTCTACGTTACTCGAGGCCTAGACCGATGTCTTTTTGTCTTTACAGAAGAGGAGTGGAAGCTGCAAGAGCAGAAATTTAAATCTTTATCCTTTACTAAATCCGAAGCCCGCAAATTTAATCGACTTTATTTTTCTGGTGCCTGCGAGATTGCTCTGGATAAACAAGGTCGGGTTCTTATTCCTAAATATCTTAAAGAATATGCGGAGATTGAAAAGCAAGTTGTTATCGTAGGGGTAGCTAACCGGATAGAAATCTGGAGCCGAAAGCATTGGCAGGAATTTTATGAAAAGACGCAAGGCTCTTTTGAAGATATTGCTGAGAAGTTAATCGAGTGAAAGGGGGGAAGATGAATATCGAATTAGTATTTCGCCAAGCAACAAAAAGGTATCTTGACCTTCCTAAAGCAAGAGCTAATCTAAGCAGGATCAAGAGACAGAGGGCTCTTTCCGGTGAGCTGCTCAGTCGGTTTAGCCCCAAACATTATCCCTGTATTTTTCTCGACCGAAGATTAAGGACGAAATTCTTTTTATAATGACAAAAGAAGGGTTTCACAGGCCTGCAATGTGTAAGGAATTAGTGAACTATTTAAACTTGAATAAGGGAGGAACGGTTTTAGATTGCACTGTTGGCTCAGGGGGGCACGCAGAGGCAATATTAAAGCGTATTGGTTCTGGGGGTAGGTTGATTGGGATAGACCAAGATCGTGATGCCCTCGACCTTACCAAAAATAGATTATTAAAAAGGTTTAAGAATTGCACATTAGTCCAGGCCAATTTTAGGAACATGGATACAATTTTGGTTGAACTTTCTATAGATGTCCTAGACGGAATAATTTTTGATTTAGGTGTATCTTCATTACAATTGGATTCTGCAGCCCGTGGTTTTAGTATTCGCCTGGATGCTCCTTTGGATATGCGCATGGATAGCAATTTAAAGCTCTCCGCTTTTGATTTAGTAAATTTTCTTCCCGAAGAGAATATTTCCGATATTTTAAAAAATTATGGCCAGGAACGTTGGCACAAACGCATTGCCCGGGCAATCGTTAGAGAAAGGAAAAAATCTATTATAGTTAGCACAAGACAGCTAGTGGATTTAGTGAGACGCGTTATACCTTATAGGTATGCAAGGATTCATCCCGCAACCAGGACCTTTCAGGCGCTGAGAATTGCAGTCAATGATGAATTAACAGCATTACGCGAAGGCTTAAATAAATGTGTAGGTTATCTAAAAAAGGGAGCAAGAGTCTGTGTGATTTCTTTTCATTCCATGGAAGACAGAATAGTTAAAAGGAAATTTCGCGATTTGGCAAAAGAAGAGATTTTTCAGCTGATTACGAAAAAACCGATCAGGCCTACAGAAGAGGAGACTAAAACCAATCCACGCGTACGCAGCGCAAAGATGCGTGTTGCCGAAAAAATCTAAAAAGGGCGAGAGAAAGTTTAAAGGACAGGATAAATGAGAATATCAAGATTTTTAATTTTAGCGACATTGGTTACGGTAGTGGCCTTAGGTTATGTGCATCAGCAAATAGAATTGCTGAGGATCAACTACACCATAAACCGCAACAAAGATAATTTGTCGGTTCTGCTTGACCAGAATAGCATACTGATGTATAATCTAGTCAGTTTCCAAAGTCCGTTTTACCTCGAAAAGATGCTTGCGGCAAAGAAAGTAACTTTTGAGATTCCCTCTAGCTGGCATACAATTGCTTCTGCCGAAGCTAGTGAGGGATCTAAAAAATAAACAGATCGCTAGTAATCATATATTGAGCAGGAACTTGTGTACAAAAAAAGTCTTAATTCCCGCCTTTATCTAATTTTTCTTTTTTTTATTTTAAGCTTATCTTTTCTTGTTACTCGCCTGATATACGTTCAGATTTTTAGATCCCCGAAATTAAAGGTACTGGCTTCTGGACAGTATAAAATTTTTACTGAAATCCAACCAAAAAGGGGTACTATCTTTGATCGGAACCTTAAAGAGTTGGCGGTAAATGCAATATCTTACTCTATATTTGCCACTAAGGAATTTAGCAATGAAGAGAAGACGCGAGATAAGCTTGTTGCCGTTTTAAAATTAGAGAAAAATTATTTAGCCGCTAAATTAAATTCAGATAAAAATTTTATTTGGCTGAAAAGAAAGGTTAACCCGAAAGTATCCAGGAAGATTAGGAACCTAAATCTCTCCGGGATCGGCCAGCTGAAGGAATACAAAAGATTGTATGCCAATGGTTCCTTAGCCTCGCATCTGATTGGTTTTACTGATATCGACAACAAAGGCCTAGAAGGTATTGAGCTTTATTATGATTCCTATCTTTCCGGTATAAAAGGCTGGCGCCTGGCACAGAGAGACGCCAAAAGACGGGAGCTGATTGTTTGGGGGTATAAAGCTATTGAGCCTTGTGATGGTTACAATTTAGTTCTAACTATAGACAGTGTAATTCAAAATATTGCCGAAAGCCATTTGCGTAAAGCCGCACGCAAATATAAAGCAACTTCTGCTACAGCAATCGTTATGGACCCAAGAAGCGGAGAGATTTTAGCTCTCTGCAATTATCCCGACTACGATTTAAACAGCTATCAGGATTACGAAGTGAATGCACGCAGGAATTTGGCTTTAACCGATATTATCGAGCCAGGTTCCTCGTTTAAATTTGTTCTTGCCGCCGCTGCCTTGGAAGAAAAGCAGGTTAAGCCGGAAGATATAATCTTTTGCGAAGAAGGCCAGTACCGTATCGGAAGGCGAGTCCTTCACGATTATAGGCCTTATGGCAAGCTTTCTTTTAAAGAGGTAATCGAGCGTTCTAGTAATATTGGCGTAGTAAAGGTAGCTCAAACTTTAGGCAGCGAAGTTCTCTATAGCTACATTAAAAAATTCGGGTTTGGCAATTTGACGGGAATGGGCTTACCTGGTGAGGTAAAGGGTATACTCCGTTCGCCCAATAAGTGGTCGAGTATTTCTATTACATCCGTGCCTATAGGCCAGGAAGTTGCCGTTACGCCACTTCAGCTTATTAGCGCGATCTCTTGCGTAGCCAACGATGGGGTTTTGCTCAAACCAAAGATTCTAAGATCTATTCAACGGCAGAATGGCGAGATTATCAAGTCTTTTCCTACTCAAGAAGTACGCAGGGTTATTTCTATCGAGACCGCACGTACTTTAAAAGAGATTCTTGCCGGTGTGGTGGAAAATGGCACCGGTAAAAGAGCCAAGGTGCCTGGACATAAAACAGCCGGCAAGACCGGAACCGCCCAGAAGGCAAAGCCCAAAGGCGGATATTATAAACATAAATATGTTTCTTCTTTTATAGGTTTTGTGCCAGCGGATGAACCAGTTATTTCTATACTCGTAATTGTAAATGAACCTCGCCTGGAACATTTTGGTAGCCGGGTTTGTGCTCCGGTATTTAAAAAAATTGCCACCGAAACCTTAAGATATTTAGAGATGTCCAATGAACTTAAAAGAGTTGATTAAAGATTTAAACTGTGAGCGGACAGAAGGCATAAGCGACTGTGAGATTAAAGGCATCTCTTGTGATTCCAATAAGATCGCACCAGGTCATTTATTTGTGGCCATAAAAGGCCAAAGGGCCGATGGACATAGTTTTATCAACCAAGCGATAGCTAAAGGGGCCAAGGCTGTAATAGCCGAGCAGGATTTTATATCTAAGCCAGACCTGGTTAAACTTCTGGTTCAGGATTCAAGAGCTGCTTTGGCTTGTGTTTGCTCGAGGTTTTTCGGACATCCAGCTAAGAGCTTGAAAGCTATAGGGATAACTGGCACCAATGGCAAAACCACAGTTGCTTATCTGATAGAAAGCATTTTAGCCTCTGCCGGACATTTAAGTGCGGTAACCGGAACGATAAATTACAGAATTGGCAGTAAAGTTTATGCTGCAGCCAATACAACTCCCCAGGCCGATATCTTACAATCTTTTTTACAAGAAACTGTTCTTGCTAAATCTAGGTATGTTATAATAGAGGTCTCCAGTCACGCCCTTGCTCAGCACAGGGTTGATTATATAGATTTTTCTCAAGCTGTATTTACAAATTTAAGCGGGGAACACCTAGACTATCATGGTAGTCTAAATAACTATTTTTCTTGTAAGTCCAGTTTATTTGAGCGCTTAAGCGCCTCCGGAGTTGGCATAATTAATGTTGAT
The DNA here is from genome assembly GCA_024543015.1 of Candidatus Omnitrophota bacterium. Lineage (GTDB taxonomy): Bacteria > Omnitrophota > Gorgyraeia > JAFGHF01 > JAFGHF01 > JAMXCY01. The sequence goes on from JAMXCY010000004.1 coordinate 15,139, forward strand.
GATCATTACGGCAGAAAGCTGGCCAACTCGCTTAAGTCTGGTCAAACTTTAACTTTTAGCATTGATCAGCCTGCCCGAATACAGGCAAAGAATATAAAGCTGGATATAGAGCACAGCCGCTTTAGAGCCGTTACTCCCCAGGGAGATATAGAGATAGAAAGTCCGCTTATCGGCAGATATAATATCTATAATGTCCTTGCTGCTATAGCTGTGGCTTTCATTGAAAAAATAGACTTTTCTCATATTGCCTCAGCGGTAAAGGGTTTTTCTTCAGTTCCCGGAAGACTGGAACGCGTTGATTGCGGGCAAGATTTTTTAGCCTTTATTGATTATGCCCATACAGACGATGCTCTTGCGAATGTTTTGCGTGGATTGCGGCAACTCAGCAAAAACAAAATTATTTTAGTTTTTGGTTGTGGCGGAGACAGAGACAGACTTAAACGCCCACGAATGGGCAAGGTGGCTAGTGAACTAACTGATGTTACCATCATAACTTCTGATAATCCACGCAGCGAAGATCCCGCACAAATAGCCGCCGATATTATCCAGGGTATTGATCAAAAGACGAATAACTGTAAAGTTATTTTGGATAGATTTCGGGCTATTCGCCAGGCCGTCTCTTATGCCCAGAGCGGAGATATTCTGTTGATTGCAGGTAAGGGGCATGAATCAACGCAAGTCTTCGCCGATAAAACTATTCATTTTAGTGACCGGGAGGTAATAAAAGAGATATTGCGATGCTGACCATCGAAGAAATATTAAAGGCTACAAAGGGGGAGTTAATTAAGGGCAGTCTAACCCCTGAGATTAGCGGGGTGTCCATAGATTCCCGCAGCATAAAGCCAAAGGAGCTTTTTGTAGCCATAAAGGGCAAACGCTTCGACGGGCATGATTTTATTAATCAGGCAATACGTCGGGGGGCCGGCGCAATAGTGTTTTCTAATCCTTCTTATGCAAAGCCTGCTTTCGGGGTCTTAAGATCTGTGGCGATGATTGAGGTAAGCAAAACCGTAGAGGCCTTAGGCGCTCTTGCCCATTATTATAGACTAAGATTTAAAATTTCCGTGATTGCTATAACCGGAAGCAATGGCAAAACCACCACAAAGGAGATGCTCGGCGCAATTCTGGCCTCCAAGTTCAAGGTTTTACGTAACCCTGGAACTGAGAATACCCTGATTGGTGCTTCTTTAACCATATTGCGTTTGCGCAAGAGGCATGACCTTGCCCTGATCGAAATAGGCGCCAATCACGCCGGTGAGATAGATAGACTCGCCCGTATCTTAGAACCCACTGTCGGCATCATTACTAATATCGGGCCCTCCCACCTCAAATTTTTCAAAACCCTCAAAGGAGTATTTAAGGCTAAATTCGAACTGATTAACAATTTGCCTAAAGGGGCAAAGCTGATCATTAACAATGACGACCGTTTCCTCTCTCAACTAAATGGATTAAAATTACAGAGAATTACCTTCGGGCTTAATCACCATGCCGACTTTTTCGGGGAAATTATTCAACAGGGAAATAAAGAAGTCGTTTTCTTATTGAACAAAAGACAGCGTATAACCTTAAAGGCCCTGGGTCGCCACAATGTTTACAATGCTCTAGCTGCTTGTGCCTGTGCCAGGGCCTTTGGAGTTAGCTATCAGCAAATTAAGCAGGCCCTGGCTTCTTTTAACCCGATACCTATGCGTATGCAGATCTGCCGATTCAAGAGCGTTAAAATCGTAGTTGATTGTTATAATTCAAATCCGGAATCTTTTGCTTATGCGCTAGAATTTTTGCGCAGTTATCCATCCCGGGGAAAGAAGATAGCCGTTTGTGGCGATATGCTGGAGTTGGGGCAAAAAGCCGAGAGTTACCATACCAGCTTAGGCAAGAGGATAGCGAAGCACAAAATAAATTTTTTAATTACTGTGGGAAAGTTGGGGAGAAAGATTGCTTCCGGTGCAAAGGGTGCAGGGATGGCAAAAGAGACAATCCGTACCTGCGGCAATGCTTTTGAGGCAGGCAGGCTCTTGCGTAAAGTTGCGTCTTCTGGTGATATAATTTTAGTTAAAGCCTCAAGAGGAATGAATTTGGAGAAGGCAGTCAAATGTTTTATGAGTTCTTCTATTCGTTAAGAGATATATTTTTTGGATTTAACGTTTTCAAATACATCACTTTCCGGGCGGCCTTAGCCAGCGTAACTTCTTTTTTATTGTGTATATCTTTTGGCCCTTGGTTGATCAGGAAGCTATCTCAGCTTAAGATTGGCGAAAATATTATTGATTCGAAAATCTCTCCCATGCTCCATGAGCTGCATCGAGAAAAAAAAGGTGTGCCCACTATGGGCGGGATACTCATTTTATTTTCTATTATTGTTTCCACTCTGCTCTGGGCAAGACTAGGTAATAAATACATATTGTTGGTTTTGTTTTCTACTCTTTGGTTAGGGATAATTGGTTTTATGGATGATTATATGAAGTGCGTTAGCAAGCGTTCTAAAGGCATAACTGTAGCCAGTAAACTGATCGGTCAATCTATCTTAGCCATAATAGTTGCTTTATTTGCTTTTTATGACCCGCATATAGGGCCGAATTTGGATATACCGTTTTTTAAAGACCTGCTGGTTAACTTAGGGCTGTTTTACATCGTTTTTGCAGCAGTGGTCATTGTCGGCTCTTCTAATGCCGTTAATCTCACCGATGGTTTAGATGGCCTGGCTGTAGGGTCTATCACTATAGTTGCCCTGACCTACAGTATCTTTAGCTATGTTAGCGGACATGCAAACTTTAGTTCTTATTTGCAAATTAATTATGTGCCGGGAATCGGAGAGTTGACTGTTTTCTGCGCTAGCATTATAGGAGCGGCTCTTGGCTTTTTATGGTTTAACTCCCATCCTGCTGAGATTTTCATGG
>JAMXCY010000048.1 GCA_024543015.1 Candidatus Omnitrophota bacterium
CTTCCTGCGACTACACCGATGATGTGCGGATTTCTCCGCAGATTTTAAAAAGCTCAGCCGATTCTTATCGCAAGATTCGCAATACACTGCGTTTCCTTTTAGGCAATCTTTATGACTTTGCTCCTGATAAAAAGGTAAAATATAATAAACTTCTGGAAATAGACAGATGGGCCTTGTCTTCTTTAGCGGGATTATTAACAGAGGTAACCGAAGATTTTGAACAATTTCGTTACGATAAGGCATTCCGCCGGATATATAATTTTTGCATACACCAGATGTCTCACTTTTATCTAGATGTGTTAAAAGATAGACTTTATACATTTGACAAAGAAAGTTCAGGCCGTCGTTCAGCCCAGACTGCAATCTGTGAGATACTTTCTGCTTTAACCAAGGTCCTTGCCCCGATACTTAGTTTTACAACGGAAGAAGTTTGGAGGCATCTTTCCAAGATCTTAAACGTTCAAGACTCATCCGTAGTCCTTTTGAACGCCTGGCCCAGGATAGAACGCAGGTGGATTAACTTAACGCTGGATAAAAAAATGCAGCAATTAAGTAAAATACGTGATGGAGTACTCAAGGCCATTGAAAACGAAAGAGAAAAGAACATTATTCATAGTTCCTTGGAAGCCAAGGTTAATCTTTTTGTTCAAGATGACAAACTCTACCGACTGTTACAGGAAAACCTTGAATTACTTGTTACAATTTTTATCGTTTCCGATGTTTCATTAGAGAAGATAACTTCTTTTTCGGAATCGATGTTACGCCCTCCAGATGTTTCAGGCTTGGCAGTGAAAGTAGAGAAAATAGATTTTCCTAAGTGCCAGCGTTGTTGGAATTACAGGGTTTCAGTGGGAAAGAATAGCAAGCATCCTCAAATTTGTCAGAGATGTGTAGAAGTAATAGAAGGGAGAGAAAAAGATGAATAAAAAGGAATTAGAAAGGTTTAAAAAGTTGCTGTTGAAAAAAAGGGAAGATATTGCCACTGGGGTGAATAGCATCACCAAAGACACATTAAGCAAATCGCAAAGAGAGGCCTCCGGAGACCTATCGGGCTATTCTTTCCACATGGCCGATCAAGCTTCAGATAATTATGAGCGGGAATTTTCCTTGAATCTGGCCAGTGATAGCCAGAAATTGATTTATGCTATAGATGAGGCCTTGGGAAGAATAAAAGAGAAGACTTACGGGTGCTGTTCGCAATGCAATAAAGAGATTGGCCGCAAACGCCTGCGCGCTGTTCCTTACACAATTTTGTGTATTGATTGCCAGAGAAAAGAAGAAGCAAAATAGAGCTTGATTATGTCGGTACTCTTAGGTATCCTGGCGTTATTAGTTATCGACCAGCTGACTAAATTTATTGTCCTGAATCAATTCCAGCCTGGCGAATCTCTCCCTGTAATAAAAAATGTTTTTCATATCAGCCTTGTTTGCAATAAAGGAGTTGCCTTTGGTTTATTTTCTGAGCAAGGTGCAATCTTTGCCTGGATTTCCTTTGTTGCCGTTTTAATAATGTGCTATACTGTTTCCTGTTACAAAAAGATTTCTCTGTTCAGAAAATCTACGCAGGTTTTTCTCTCGCTGGTTTTAGCGGGGGCAATAGGCAATTTGATTGACCGGATACGTTTTGGATGTGTGGTGGATTTCTTAGACTTTCGTATCTGGCCTGTGTTTAACGTAGCCGATAGCGCTATTACTATTGGTACGCTCCTTTTAGTCCTACAAATACTCAAAAAGAAAACCTTAAAACATTAACAATGCATCCCATTCTCTTTGAATTTGGCCCGCTTAAAATTTATGCTTATGGCTTTTCGCTAGCCTTAGGCTTTATTGTCGGTACATATCTAGCAAGCTTAGAGGCTCAGCGAGTAGGTTTGCCTGCGAAAAAAATAATAGATCTTTCTTTATATCTAGCAATTTCAGGAATATTAGGAGCACGTCTACTCTATGTTTTGCAGAACCTCGCATTTTACATTAGTAATCCTGGCGAGATTTTCATGTTGCACAAAGGGGGCTTAAGCTTTTACGGTGGTTTTATCTTGGCTACGATTTGTGCAATTGTCTTTTTAAAAAAAGAGCAGTTATCTGTCCCTAAGGTTCTTGATCTAATTGCGCCATATTTGGCTTTAGCCCAAAGCATAGGCAGGATTGGTTGTCTTCTTAACGGTTGTTGTTATGGGCAACCTACGGATTTTGGTTTTTGTATCTATTTTCCAGGTGAGGGCATAGCTCGCCATCCTACTCAAATCTACAGCTCTTTAAGTTTGCTGGTAATCTTTTTTATTTTAAGAAACCGTCAGACGAGAAGAGGCAGAGGGCCTTATTTTAGCGGCCAAATTTTTCTCTGGTATTGTCTGCTTTACAGCCTGATGCGCTTTTTTATGGAATTTTTACGCGGTGATAATTTGCGCATTTTTGCAAACTTAAGCTTGCATCAGTTGATTAGTATGGTGATATTTGTCATTTCGGGAGTATTTTTGTGGAAGAAGAAACGCGATTTATCCTCAAGGTCTCTACCATAGATAAAGACTTGCGCTTAGATCAGTATATAATTAAAAATTTAGAATTTCCCATTTCCCGTTCGCGTATTCAACGGCTTATAGATGCAGGAAAAGTTACGGTTAACTCTAAGCGCGCCAAGGCACATTATAAAGTTAAACCAGATGATACACTGCTGATTAAAATCCCCGAAGTTCCCAGATCAGAAGTCTTACCCGAGAAAATTCCTTTAGAAATTGTTTTTGAAGACGAAGATATCTTAGTCATAAATAAGCCACCAGGCTTGGTTAGCCACCCGGCCCCAAGCTGTCCCTCTGGCACTTTAGTAAATGCCTTATTAAATTATGGCTGTGCGCTTTCTACGATCAATGGGCCTTCTCGGCCTGGAATAGTGCACCGTTTGGATAAAGACACTTCAGGTCTTCTGGTTATAGCTAAGAATGATTCTGCCCACCTAGATTTAGCTAAACAATTTTGTAAACACACGGTTAAACGTAAATATATAGCAATGGTCAAAGGTAGAGTCGAACATAATGAAGGGATTATCGACTATCCCCTAGCCAGAGATCCGCAGAATTATCAGAAGATGCGGGTGAGTTTTATCAATAGTAGAGATGCCCTAACAAGATATAGGGTTTTGAATAGATATAAAGAGGTAAGCATCTTGGAATTGAGTCCGCACACGGGTCGGACACATCAATTAAGAGTGCATTTAAAATTTTGCGGCCACCCTATCCTTGGGGATAAGCATTACGGAGACGCAAGGGACCTTGATCGTTTAAGCTTACATGCTACGGAGTTAGGTTTTTACCATCCGCGCACAAAAAAGTTTGTGGAATTTCAATCTGATATTCCTGAGTCTTTCAAAAGATTCATTAAAGGGTTAAAGCAATAAATATTGCTTGATTTTTTAACCCGTTATGTTATACTAAGTTTTGATAAATGGAAGAGGGAGTGATTAAAGATGACCGAGCAAGTCAAAGGTAATAATACCTTATGGACTATTATGTCGATAATCTCTTTATTGTGTGCGATAGGCCTGTTATTCTTCATGTTGCAGGAGAGAAGCAGAAGAATTATGACCGAGGAAAGGCTATCACAGACTCAGAACGCTAAGAGGAGCATAGAGATAAGGCTCGACCACGCCCGGTCTGAATTAATGCAGCTTCAAGACAAAGCTAGGGTGTTAGCCGAGCAGACCGAGCGGGAAAAGCAGCGCTATCAAGCTATTCTGGCTGAGCTAGGTGGAAAAACTTCCCAGATTAATGAGCTAGAGAGTAATCTAACTAACGAAAAGAAGCAAAGAACCAGCTTAGCCAATACCCTTGCGCAACTGCGGGAAAATTATGATAGCTTAGAAGAAAAATTGAAAGAAGCAGAGCTTATGCTTGAAGAGTTGAAGGGGCGGGGCAGCGGTTTTAGAGGCAAACGAGGTGTGGAGCTTAGGAGAATTGTAGTTAAGCCTAAGAAAAAGTTAAGCGGCAAAGTATTGGTAGTCAACAGAGAGTTTAAGTTTGTGGTTGTTGACCTGGGTAGAAAAGACGGCGTAACTGTTGGTGATGAATTCAGAATCTATCATGGCTCTGAGGAGATTGGAAAAGTCCAGATAGAGAAAGTCTACGATGCAATGTCCACCGCTGCTATTCTCCCTGGTTCGCAAGAGCAAGAAATCGACGAAGAGACTATCGTCAAATCTTTCTAAGAGACACCTCGCGCTTACCCTCTGTGTTAAAAATGTCTAATATTACAGTTGAATCTAACAGGCTGCAAGGCACTGTCATACTCCCTCCGGACAAATCTATTTCCCATCGTGCAATTATCATCAGCTCGTTAGGGCAGAATAAGGTGCAAATTAGGAATCTTTCGCTTTGTGAAGATTGTTTATCTACTCTAGAGGCTTTTAAGAATTTTGGTGTTACTATAAGCGAAGACAACAATTCTTTTACCATCGAAGGTAAAGGAATGGATGGTTTGCGCAAGGCCCCTAAAGGTGAAATTTATTTGGGTAACTCCGGGACTTCCATGCGTTTAATCTTGGGAGTTCTGGCTGGGCAGAAGTTTAGCTCTAGGCTTAGCGCAGATGCCTCACTTTCGCGCAGGCCAATGAAGAGAGTTACCCAACCTTTATCGTTGATGGGGGCAAAAATTACCGGTAAACAAGGAGGAGAATTTGCTCCTTTAACTATTCAAGGAGGAAAACTCTCACCTATTAATTACAAGGCACCGGTAGCCAGCGCCCAGGTAAAATCCGCCATTCTCCTGGCCGGGTTATATGCAGAAGGCACCACTACTGTGCAGGAGCCGGCTAAGTCCAGAGACCATACCGAGAGAATGCTAAAAAACTTTGGCGCGGATATTTCTGTAAGAGGCTTGTCTGTTTCTGTAACAGGCAGGGCCAGTTTAGTCGGTAGAGACTTAGAGGTTCCAGGAGATATCTCTGCCGCCAGTTTCTTTTTAGTGGGAACATGCATTTCCAAGGGTTCAGAGATTACGATTGAATCAGTAGGCTTAAATCCTACACGCACGGCTTGTTTGAAAGTATTAAAACAGATGGGTGCTGCTGTTAGTTGGGAATATCAGGATGCCCGAATGGCTGATAAAGATTATGATGATGAGGCCAGGGGAGAGATAACCGCAAAATATAGCCAGCTTAAGGCAATCACCATTAAGCCAGATCAGATTCCTTCTTTAATTGATGAGTTGCCGATTTTAATAGTAGCGGCTACCCAGGCAGAAGGCCAGACAAAAATTTGTGGCGCCGGTGAATTAAGGGTTAAAGAGACAGATAGAATTAGTTCTATGGTTTCTAACTTGGTTAAAATGGGTGCAGATATAAGAAGCGAAGAAAACGATATAATCATTCGTGGCCCCTCAAAACTTCTCGGCACTACCGTAGAAAGCTTCGGGGACCATCGTACAGCCATGAGTATGGCTATTGCCGGCCTGGTTACATCCGGGCGCACCACGATCAAAGACATCGATTGCGTGAACACCTCATTCCCGGAATTCTTTGAGACGCTTTCTCGATTGAAATCTTAAATTCTTGACAAGAGGTGTTGGCTTTGATAAAATTATAATCTAAATAAACGGTAGGGGGGACGGATGAATATATTGATAAAAATTTGGAAGCAATTAGTAAGAGCGTTCAATTATGTAATGGGTCTGTTTTCCAATGATATGGGTATTGATTTGGGAACAGCCACGACCCTGGTCTTTGTTAAAGGAGAAGGCGTGGTTCTTTGTGAGCCTTCAGTGGTGGCTATCCAGAAGGGTTCTTCGCGCGTTTTGGCGGTAGGCGAAGAGGCCAAGAGGATGCTGGGGCGCACCCCCGGCAGCATCATAGCAATTAGGCCGATGAAAGACGGGGTAATCGCCGACTTTGAAGTTACTGAGAGCATGTTGCGCTACTTTATCAAAAAAGTCCACCACCGCAGAGTGTTAGTGCGCCCGCGGATGGTTATTGCTATCCCCTCAGGCATTACAGAGGTGGAGAAACGCGCAGTCAGAGATTCGGCAGAACACGCAGGCGCGCGAGAAGTATTTTTAGTAGAAGAGCCCATTGCTGCTGCTGTAGGCGTAGGATTGCCGATTCAGGAGCCAGCAGGAAATATGATTATTGATATCGGCGGCGGCACAACGGAAATGGCAGTTATCTCTTTAGCCGGTATTGTTTATTCTAAATGTATCAGAATCGGCGGCGATGAAATGGATGAAGCCATCATCGAGCACCTGAAGAAGACCTACAATCTGATGATCGGAGAAAGGACCGCCGAAGAGATAAAAATAAAGATTGGTTCGGCCTATCCCTTAGATGAGGAGTCGAGCATGGAAGTAAGGGGCAGAGACCTGGTAGCGGGTTTACCTAAAGTGATCACTATTTCTTCAGAAGAGGTGAGAGAGGCAATCTCTATACCGATCAATGCCATCGTAGAGGCAGCCAGGATTACGCTAGAGAGAACTCCGCCTGAGCTTTCCGCAGATTTAATCGAACGGGGTATCGTCTTAGCCGGAGGCGGTTCGCTTCTGCGCGGAATTGATAAATTGCTTTCGGAAGAGACCGGGCTTCCGGTTCATGTGGCTGAAGATCCGATAACTTCTGTGGCCTTAGGCACAGGTAAAGTCTTAGATGAGATCCATTATCTGAAGAAACTGCTTGTTCCTACAAAGGTGGATCTGTGAGGTTAAGGTGGTTCAAAAACTTAAACTCAAAATTACAACTTCTTATTTTGTCGACAGCAGTGCTTCTTTTGCTAATTTGCTATATACCGCTTTCTAAATACATAAAACCCGCAATATTATCTTTTCTCTATGCCCCCCTTAGATTCACAGAAGGCATATCTTCCAACGCACGTCAATTCTTTGCATTCCAGGATTTAATTGAAGAAAACAAAGGATTAAAAGCAACGGTCAATAATCTAAGCGTTCAATTGCTTCAGTTTGAAGAAGTTTCTTTGGAGAATGAGCGTTTGCGTAACCTTTTATCTTTACCGCAACAAAAATCCTTGGAGACAGTTGCTGCTCAGGTGATCGGCAGGGA
>JAMXCY010000049.1 GCA_024543015.1 Candidatus Omnitrophota bacterium
CAGAAATAATCGCTCTAGAGTTAAAAGAAGCTCAAAGAGCATTGGGTGAAATAATTGGTCAGATACGCTGCGAAGATATCCTGGAACGTATCTTTTCGCAGTTTTGTATCGGCAAATAAGCGGGCTATTAAGTCCTTGCCTTTTAGGAAAGTATGGATTATAATATTATAGCTTGAACAAGGGGGTGCAAGATGAAACCGTTGCGAATAGTATATTTGACAGTGCTGCTGGCAAGCCTGGGGTTAAGCAGTATTTTTTATTACAAATATCAACTTAAAGGTAGCGTGTTGGCTCAATATCGAAATTTAAGCCAGGTCTCTAATGAAGTCCTTAAAGCAATAACAGCGGAGCTGGCGCAGAGTAAAAAAGATTTAGAGGAGTCATTGCAGGAAGCGGCCAGATTAAACAAGACCATCGCCAGTTTGGAAAAGGAAAAAACAAACTTTAAGGGTAAGGTTCAGGCGTTGAAAAAAGAGAGGGAGAGGCTCCGGATTAGTATTGCCCTGCTCCTTGAACAAAAGACTGTGTTGGAGAAAAAATTTCATTCCCTAAAAGAACTAAGAAAAGCAATCAGAATTACTAGAATCGGACAGCGCCACAAAAGGAAGCTGGAGAGAATACAGAAGCGCTTGGCCAAAATCGAGATGCTTAGCGCTATGGATAGAGCTGCCTTAAAGCAAGGAAACCAAGGTTATCTGGTGAAAAATACTCAACCTACTTTTAGGCCAACCAGAATCACCGTAGAGCTTGAGCCTGTAAATAAATGGTCTTACAGGAGAGAGTAGACTCCAATGACAGAATTCTTTACTCAACTATCGCAAAATCAGGTCTTTATTACCGTATTGGTAGCCTGGTTCATTGCCCAGAGTGCTAAGGTATTTTTAGGCGTGATTAGCGAAAAGCGATTTAACTTCAAGTGGTTTGTGAATACCGGCGGAATGCCCAGCACTCACGCGGCGACAGTTTCGGCCTTAGCCACGGCCATTGGTGTGCAATACGGAGTTAAATCAGCTATCTTTGCTATTACTTTAGTCTTTGCCTGGATAATCGTAATGGATGCCCAGGGCTTTAGAAGATCTACCGGTAAACAAGCAGAGATTCTCAATGTGATTTTAGACGATATTTATTGGAAGAAGAAAGTGAAGGAAGAAAAGCTCAAGGAACTTCTGGGGCATACGCCCGTAGAGGTCTTGGTCGGAGCTACTATCGGCATTTTGGTAGGGATTATCTTTTATAGATAAGGAGGTAATGGTGAATAAAAGGGTATTGACCATAGTAGGTTTAGCTCTAACTATCTTTTTAATTTTAACTTTCCTTATTAGTCGCTCTAAAAGAGGGCCCAGGGTTTTATCTAAAGCAGACTCTCTCTATAAGAGAGCAGCTTCTTTACAATCCAAAGGTCAGATGCCGGAGGCAATCGAGCTTTATCAGGAGATGATCAGCAAGTTTCCCTACGCTGAAAAAACTGCCTATGCCTGGTGGAAGCTAGGGGAATCTCACGAGGACAAGGGTCTTTTGGAACCGGCAAAAGAAGCCTATACTAGAATCATCGCCAATTTTCCTAATTTTGAGCAAATTTCCGAAGCCGAGCAAAAATTATGGGATTTAAATACAAAGATTCTATTTTCTCCCGTAGTTACAGATAAGGATATTATCTATAAGGTAGAGCCGGGGGACACCCTGATTAAAATTGCCGTCAAGCATAATACTACTGTAGATCTAATTATGCGCGGTAACGGTTTAAAAAGCGACCTGATTAGGCCAGGTCAGCGCTTGAAGATTAACACCGTCAAATACACTGTGATTGTTGATAAATCGCAAAATTCCCTTACCTTAAAAGGCGATGGAGAAATCTTTAAAGTTTACCCCATAGCTACGGGGAAACATAATTCTACTCCTGTGGACACTTTTAAAATTGTGGAAAAACTAAAAAATCCGCCCTGGTATAAAAAAGGATCAGGTTCTCCGATTCCCTCAGGCAGCCCCGAGAATGTTTTAGGCACAAGGTGGCTGGGACTTTCCGAACCGGGATATGGGATTCACGGAGGTGCAACCGAGGAAGATTTGGGCAACCAACTTACAGATGGTTGTGTGAGGATGAGCAATAGCAATGTAGAGGAGCTATTTGTCATTTTGCCCAGGGGAACTGAAGTAACTATTGTGGATTGAGTAAAGAGAACTCAGAAAACAGATAGAAAAAATTTAACTTTTCTGAGTTCTCTTTTTTATGGGTGAGAGATGAACGGTAGCGGATTAGATTTTGAAAAACCGATTTTAGAATTAGAGCGCAAAATTGAAGAACTGCGCGCGCTTACCCAAAGCGAAAATATAAATCTTTCCTCGGAGATCAAACAGCTGGCCCAACGACTGAATAAATTGAAGCGTGAGATCTTTGAAAATTTGACTGCTTGGCAGATAGTGCAGATTGCCCGCCATCCTCAGCGCCCTTACAGCTTAGATTATATTAATCTGATTATGGAGGACTTTGTGCAGTTACATGGGGATAGGCTTTTTGCCGATGATAAAGCTATTGTTTGCGGTGTGGCCCATGTAGACGATCAGAAGGTTATGGTTATCGGCCATCAGAAGGGAAGAGATACAAAGGAAAATTTATTCCGTAATTTTGGTTGTGCCCATCCCGAAGGCTACAGAAAGGCCATAAGGATGATGAGGATGGCCGAAAAATTTTCTTTACCTATCGTGATCTTTATTGATACCCCGGGTGCATATCCGGGAATCGGCGCAGAGGAACGCGGCCAGGCCCATAGCATTGCCTATAATTTAAGAGAAATGACAACAATCGCTGTACCGATAGTTATCTTTGTTATCGGCGAGGGGGGAAGCGGTGGTGCTTTAGGCATTGGCATAGGCGATAAAGTTTGTGTCTTGGAGAATGCTTATTACTCGGTTATTTCTCCGGAAGGCTGTGCAGCAATTCTCTGGAGAGACAGGGCCAGGGCGCCGGAAGCAGCAGAGGCCTTAAAGCTTACGGGTAAAGATTTACTTGAGATGGGAATAATAGATGAAATTATTAAGGAGCCCTTAGGCGGAGCGCATCGTAACCATGAAGTCTGTGCCAAAAATATTAAAACAGCAATTAAGAAATATTTAGAAGAACTTCTTACCCTATCTAAAGATAATCTCTTAGAGGCAAGATACAAAAGATTTAGAAAAATAGGCGCGTTTAAGGAAGATAAGTGAGATTAGCTTTAGGCCGGAGTGGTGAAACTGGCAGACGCGCTGGACTCAAAATCCAGTGGGGTTTACCCCCCGTGTGGGTTCGACTCCCACCTCCGGCATTAAAAAGCCAAACGAAGTATTGTTTGGCTTTTGTTATTTGTGGAGCCGACGGGAATCGAACCCGTGATATCACAATGCCATTGTGATGTGATCCCGCTTCACCACGGCCCCCAACCAATTTTGCCCTACCTTTTATATCGTCTGAACGTTAATTTGTCAACTCTATCTTATTTTTTTCCACTGAAGGCCTTAAGCAGCTCAATAGGCAAGGGTAGTATCACCACAGAAGAACGTTCGCTGGACATCTCCACCATTGTCTGTAGATATCTCATCTGCAGCGCAATCGGATGCTCAGCGATAATTTCTGCTGCCTCTTTTAGTTTTGTTGCCGCCTGAGCTTCTCCTTCGGCACTGATAACCTTGGCCCGGCGTTCTCTTTCAGCCTCAGCCTGGCGGGCCATAGCCCGTTGCATCTCTTGAGGTAAGTCCAGGTGCTTTATCTCTACTACCGAGACCTTTATTCCCCAGGGGTCGGTTTGCTTATCAATTATTTCCTGTAAAGAGGCATTAATTTTCTCTCTGTTGGAAAGCAGCTCATCAAGTGTGACCTGGCCCACAACACTCCTTAGGGTTGTCTGTGAGATCTGCGAAGTAGCAAAATTGTAGTCTTCGATTTCGTTAATTGCTTTAATCGGTTCCAGTATCCGGTAATAGACAACGGCATTAAGTTTTACCGAGACATTGTCTTTAGTGATAATATCCTGAGGAGGAACGTCTAAAGTAACGGTACGCAGACTTACTCTTTCCGAACGGTCAATAGGAGCAAAAACAAAGATAATTCCCGGACCCTTTGGTTGTGGCAGGACTCTTCCCAGACGAAAGATTACTGCCCGTTCATATTCTCGCAGGATCTTAACGCAGCCTATAAGCCAGAATACAATAACACCGATAATTATCTGTATAGGCAATTTCATTCACCTCCCTTACGTTTTTTGACAATCAGTTTTAATCCTTCTACTTTTTCAATAATTACCTGTTCACCCTTTTTAACTTTTTCCTTACTTTTGGCATCCCAGAGCTCTCCATGGACAAACACTTTGCCTTCTGGCGAAATGCTTGTTTTGGCTCTGGCTGTTTCGCCAACAAGACCTTCGGGTCCTGAAGTTGACTTTTTTCTGTGGGCCTTAATTACCCGGGTGATTAAAAATGTAGAAATCAGTCCTAAAGAAACAGCTAGCGGAATAATTATCCTTAAAGAGACCCGCAAAAATTCATGAGGTTGATTAAATAATATTGTCGAGCCAAAGACTAAGCAGACGATGCCGGCTAAGGTGAAAGCGCCAAATGTAGGAGTAAAGGCTTCAATAATAAAGAAAGAAATTCCCAGGATTACCAGGGCCAGCCCGGCGTAGTTTGTAGGTAAGACCTGAAAGGCGTAAAAAGCTAAAAGTAGAGAGATAATTCCGGCTAAGCCCGGAAAGCCAAAGCCCGGGTGAGTTATTTCATACATCAGGCCGAAGAAGCCAAGCATCATTAAGATATAGGCAATATTGGGATTGATCAGATGATTGAGAAACTTTTGCCGCAGGGAAAGTTCGATAAATTCTAAGCTGGCGTTTTTGGTGTGTAGAGTTACTTTTTGGCTGGTGGTTTCAATTGTCTGTTTGTCCAACTTCTCTAAAAGGGTATCTAAGTCTTTGGCTACTATATCAATTACTCCCAATTTTAAAGCCTCTGTTTCTGTAATCGAGACACTTTCCGTTACTGCTTGTTTAGCCCAGCGTACATTTCTGTTTCTCGCTTTCGCCAGAGATTCAATCCAGGCTACGGAGTCGTTGGTTATTTTCTCCTGCATCTGTTTATCTACGCTGCCCCAGGATTTATTCATGATTACAGGATGCGCTGCCCCGATATGGGTGGATTCGGCCATAGCCGCTACGTGGCTGGCTAAGGTAATAAATACCCCGGCTGAGGCTGCCCGCGCGCCTTGCGGCCAGACATAAACCACTACCGGAACAGGTGAATTCATGATCTCTTTGACTATTTTGTGGGTAGTTTCTAAAAGCCCGCCGGGAGTGTCCATGCGGATAATCAGGCATTGCGCGTCTTCTTCAGCTGCAACCTTAATGGCCTCAGCGATAACTTCATAAACTATGGGGTTGATAATCATATCGTCAATATCCACCACAGCCACAACTTGAGCTTTTTCTGATCCCAACAAGCTAGATGAATGATTAAATAAAAAGAGCCCCGTAAACAACAAAATGCACAGAGCCAAGTTTAAGATAGCTTTTTTATGTTTCATAGCACACTTAGTATAATCGCCCCACCAGGAAAAGTCAAACAGTTTTTCTTGTCTTCTGCTTCAATTTATGCTATGGTATAAAAAGTATAAATACTATACCACTGCGAAAATTGTTTTACCTTATTACCGAAGACAATTTTCTTGAAATTTTTTATTAACCATGAAAGAGAACACATATCCATTTAAGAAAATTGAATCTAAGTGGCAAAGATACTGGCAGAAGGCCGGACTCTTTACAATGGACCCGGCTTCGGCTAAGCCTAAGTACTATTGCCTGATGATGTTTCCCTATCCCTCCTCGGCCCTGCATGTGGGCCACGGCCGCAACTACATTATCGGCGATGTAGTGGTCCGATATATGATGATGAAGGGGTTCAATGTGCTCACCCCCATGGGCTGGGATGCCTTTGGTCTGCCGGCGGAGAATGCGGCGATAAAAGACGGTGTTCATCCCAAGAGCTCCACCTTAAGAAACATTGCCATGATGAAAAAGCAATTAAATTGCTGGGGCACAGGCTATGACTGGAGCCGGGAGCTGACCTCATGCCTGCCCGATTATTATAAATGGACCCAGTGGATATTCTTAAAACTTTACGAAAAGGGCTTAGCCTACAAGAAAAAGGCAGCAGTAAACTGGTGTCCTTCATGTCAGACAATTTTAGCCAATGAGCAGGTAATTAACGGAAAATGCTGGCGATGCGAAGCTCAAGTGAAGGAAAAGGAGCTGGAGCAATGGTTTTTCAAGATTACCGCTTACGCCCAGAGACTTTTAGATGATTTAAGCAAATTAAAAGACTGGCCCGAACGGGTCAGAATAATGCAGAAAAACTGGATTGGCAGAAGCGAAGGGGTGAGCATAGATTTTCCGATTGTGGGTGAGAAAGAAGCCCTTAGTTGCTTTACTACCAGAGTCGATACAATATACGGGGCCACTTACATGGTCTTGGCAGCTGGACACCAGGGCATTGAGAGATTGGTGGAAGGTGCCCCTAATAAGGATGAGATCCTTTCCTTTATCGAGAAGGTCAGAGAGCAGAACATAGCGGCCCGGGCTGACGTAGAAGTAGGAAAGGAAGGTATCTTTACCGGAAGATATGTGGTTAATCCGGTTAATAATCGCCAGATTCCTCTGTGGATTGCCAATTATGTCTTAATGGAATACGGCACAGGTGCGGTAATGGCTGTGCCTGCCCATGATCAGAGAGACTTTGAATTTGCCAAACAATATAATTTGCCCATTGAGGTAGTAATCGATAACCCCGAAGAACCCTTAAATGCTCAAACTATGAGTGAGGCTTATCTGGATGATGGCATCATGATAAATTCTGCTCAGTTTAATGAGCTGGGTAACCGTGAGGCAATTGGGAAAATAGCCGATTTTATGGAAGAGAAGAAAATTGGCAAAAGAGCTATCCATTACCGCTTAAGAGAT
>JAMXCY010000050.1 GCA_024543015.1 Candidatus Omnitrophota bacterium
GGCTTAGTTGTCTGGAAGAATTTAAAAAACATAAATTTGAGCAGGTCAAGATTCAGTGCATCGGCCCGGCCACCTTAATGCTCAGCGGATACAAGGAAGATGAGGTGCTGGCGAAGATTATTGAGCATATTACGGCAGTGATCGATGGGCTCCGGGCCAAAGAGACTATCCTTTTCCTTGATGAGCCGGCCTTAGGGCATTCCGGAGTGAACTTTAGAGAGTTGTGGCAGGCATTATTTAGTAGTTTTAAAGTAATACCCGGAGTGCATGTCTGCGGGAACATGGATTGGGACTTGTTATTTGACTCAAGCTTAGAGATCATCAGTTTTGATGCTTCTAAATACGACCTGACTAAATACTCTAAATACCGAAACGGAAAAAGAATCGCCTGGGGTGTAGAAAAAAAAGAAGACGTTAAGGATTTCCAAGAAGGGGATTTATTAACGCTTCCCTGTGGCATGGGTACCCCAATGTATAGCAAAGAGGATTGCCAAAAGAACCTGCGGAAATTAGTAGAGATAGCCAAAGAGGTAGCTAAGTGAAAAAGTTCATTCCGGATATAGAGATTGCGCGTAGAGCAAAGTTAAAACCGATCAAGACAATTGCCAAAAAATTAGGCTTGAGGGAAAAAGAAGTATATCTTTACGGAAATTATAAAGCCAAAATATCCTTATCTGTTCTTGAGCGCTTAAAGAAAAGGAAACAGGGGAAATATATTGATGTGACGGCGATAACTCCTACTCCTTTAGGTGAAGGTAAGACCGTAACTACCATTGGGTTAGGGATGTCTTTAAACAGGATTGGCAAACAGACCGCTGTTTGCATTCGCCAACCTTCTTTAGGTCCTGTATTTGGGATTAAAGGCGGAGCAGCCGGCGGAGGATATTCCCAGGTTGTGCCCATGGAGGATTTCAACCTGCATCTAACCGGGGATGTGCATGCGGTAGGCCTGGCGCATAATCTTTGCGCTGCCTTTTTAGATAACTCTGTGTTTAAGGGCAACCCTCTGAATATCGATCCTGCTTCCATAATGTGGCGCAGGGTTATGGATGTCTCGGATAGATTTTTACGTAAGATCAAAATTGGTCTGGGTGGGCCGCAAGATGGCTTTGAGCGTGATTCAGGTTTTGATATTAGCGTAGCCAGTGAGGTAATGGCCATTTTAGCCTTAACCGATGGCCTCAAAGATTTACGCCGGCGTATTGGCCGGATTGTTCTGGCCACCAATAAAGAGGGAAAACCCGTTACCGCTGAAGATATAAAGGTAGCTGGGGCAATGGCGGTTTTACTTAAAGATGCCCTGATGCCTAACCTGCTTCAGACCCTGGATAATACACCTTGTCTTGTCCATGCCGGGCCTTTTGCCAATATTGCTCACGGCAATAGTTCCATTCTTGCCGACAAAATCGCTCTTGGGCTTTGTGAATATGTGGTTACCGAATCCGGATTTGGCGCGGATTGCGGGGCAGAGAAATTCTTTAACATCAAGTGCAGAATTAGTGGTTTAAAACCCGACTGCGTAGTTTTGGTTGCTACTATTCGCGCATTGAAGATGCATTCGGGTAAATTTTCGGTTGTGGCCGGAAAACCCCTTGATTCAGCGCTTAAAAGAAAATTTAGAAGCACTGGAGGAAGGTTGCTCTAACTTAGAGAAACAGATTGAAAATATGAAATTGTTCGGGGTTCCGGTGGTTGTGGCCATAAACAAATTTACCACAGATACCAAAAGAGAAATTGAATTAATTCGTAAAAAGGCAATTTCCGCTGGCGCGGAAGATGCGGTTTTAAGTGAAGTATGGGCCCATGGTTCAAAAGGAGGAGAAAAGTTGGCTCAGGCTGTGGTTAAGGCTTGCCAGAAGAAATCAAACTTTAAGTTTCTCTATCCGCTGGATTGGCCGATTAAGAGAAAGATTGAGACCATTGCCAAAAAGATTTATGGCGCCGCAAGCGTTGAATATGCAGAGGCGGCGGAGAAGGCAATTGCCTTATATACAAAGCTTGGGTACGATAAATTGCCTCTATGTATGGCCAAGACCCATCTTTCTCTTTCGCATGATCCTAAATTAAAAGGACGCCCCCAAGGATTTACTCTACCCATTCGTGATCTGCGGGTATCTGTGGGTGCTGGATTCTTATATCCTTTATGCGGGACAATGCGTACTATGCCGGGGCTGCCTACGCATCCGGCAGGTGAGAAGATGGATATAGACAAAAACGGGAATGTGGTAGGGTTATTTTAAATGTATAGAGAGTTGTTAAAAAAATATTTGGATGATTTAGCCAGTCGCAAGCCAGCTCCAGGTGGGGGCAGTGCCGCGGCCTTAACCGGGGCGCTTGGCGCTGCCTTAATGAGCAAGGTAGCCAATTTTACCATCGGTAAAGAAAAATACAAGCACCTCCAAACCGAGATGAGAAAAATTCTGCAACGCTCTGAAGACTGGCGGGAAAGCTTTAATCATTTGTGTGCTGAAGATGCCCGGGCCTATCAGAAATTTGCCAAGGCCTTTGAATTGCCGAAACGGACCCCTGCCGAGAAACAAAAACGAGCCAAGCGGATTCAAGAGGCTTTAACCGAGGCGACAACCGTACCTCTTCAGATTTGCAAGGAAGCGCAGCAGGCTATTAAGTTATGTTTGCCTCTGGCCCAAAAAGGAAATACTAATTTAATTAGTGATACAGGAATTGCCAGCAGGATGCTTAACTGCGCCTTTCAGTCAGCGCTCTTAAATGTAGAGATAAATCTAAAAAGTATTAAAGATGATAAATTTATCCTCAAGACAAGAGAAATGCTTAAACCGATGAAAAAAGAAGTAGAGGCCATTAATCAAAAGGTGAACAGTGAAGTAGAAAAATATTTGGGAGGGATGAAGTGATTAGAAAGATAACGGATATTCTTAAGGATAAAGAAAAAACTTATTCTTTTGAATTTTTTCCGCCAAAGACCGAAAAAGGAAGAACCAAACTTATCGAAACCGCAGGCGTTTTTGCCGATTTAGGGCCGGACTGGTTTTCCGTAACCTACGGAGCTGGTGGCTCAACGCGTGAAGCCACTATGGAAATTGTCGATGATTTGCAAAAACGTTTTGGCGTGCCGGTAATGCATCATTTTACCTGTGTGGGGCATAGCAAGGATAAAATAAAATCCGTAATCGAGGAGATGAAAAAAAGGAATATTCGTAATATCCTGGCCCTGCGCGGTGATGCGCCGGAGGGCGAGCGGGACTGGAAACCCGATCCCGAAGGCCTGGAATATTGTTATCAGCTGATTGAACTTATTCGCGCCGATGGCGATTTCTTTAGCATTGGTGTGGCCGGCTTTCCCGAAGGACATATTGATTGTCCGGATAAAGAAACCGATTCCAGGTATCTAAAGATGAAAATAGACTCCGGAGGTGAATTTGTAATTACCCAGCTTTTCTTTGACAACAAAGACTATTTCGAATATTTAGAAAGAACAAAAAAGGTTGGGGTCAACGTGCGCATTCTTCCCGGAATTATCCCAATCACAAATTACCAAAAACTGTTGAAATTCTGCGATATCTGCGGCGCCACTATCACAAAAAGGTGCATGATATATTTAAGCCGCTCAATGGAAATGACGAGGCTACTTATAAGGCAGGCCTTGAGTTTGTGGTTAAGCAATGTAATGAGTTACTTGAAGGTGGGGCGCCGGGGCTGCATTTTTACTCGTTAAATAAAGTTGAACCCACGCGGGAGATTTTAAACAAAGTAAAGCGATAGGAGAAAAACCATGAGTGCGCAATTGTTAGAGGGAAAGATTATTGCCGCGCAGATTAAACAGGACTTAAGACAAGAAGTCCGGTCGCTAAAGCAAAAAAGCGGACGCAGCCCAAGGCTAGTCAGTATCCAGATAGGAGAGAATCCCGCTTCAGCTGTTTATATCAAATCTCAGAAAAAAACCGCTCAAGGTTTAGGCATAGAATATACCCTGGAAACTCTGGAACTGGATATATCGCAAAAAACTTTAACCAGGTTGATTGAGGGTTTGAATCATGATGAGACGGTTTCTGGGATTATTGTGCAGCTGCCTTTACCTAAAGCAATAGATCACAGATTAACGATGAGCAGCATTGCCCCGGAAAAAGATGCCGAGGGGATGCATCCTGAGAATTTGGGCCGTGTGCTTTTAGGAAATGCAAAACTTGCTCCTTGCACAGCGCAGGCAGCAATGCAGTTGATTGAATCAACCGGAATCACCCTTTACGGCAAAGAGGCGGTAATTGTCGGACATTCCGAAATCGTGGGCAAGCCTTTGAGTATGTTGTTATTGAATAAATTTGTAACCACTACTGTCTGCCATATTGCTACCGGAGAAAGAGGCAATTTAGCTGAACACGTAAAAAGGGCAGAGATACTGGTTGTAGCAGTGGGCAAGGCCGAGTTAGTCAAAGGCGACTGGATAAAAGAAGGCGCTATTGTTATTGATGTGGGCATTAATCGGGTGGAAGGTAAGCTGGTTGGTGATGTGGAATTTGAAGCAGCCCGCGAGCGAGCCAGTTTTATTACTCCTGTTCCCGGAGGTGTTGGCCCGCTGACGGTAACAATGTTAATGCGCAACGTCGTTGAGGCCTTTAGGATGCAAGAGAAGCTGTAGCCAACTTTTCAACTATTAACGGGGAGGGGGAAAACATGAAATTCGGCAGGATAATATTGGCAGGTTTTGTAGTAGGAATTCTAAATGCTGTTTGGGGATCTCTCACCTGTGGTAAGTTCTTTAGCTGGGTCTACCGCTTGGAGCCGATATTTGTCTGGAAATCACTAGAAAATATGTCGCTTTTGTTGGCCAATCTAGCCGGGATAATATTTTCAATTATGCTGGCCTTAGTTTATGCCTTAATTCACAAGGGCTTACCCGGAAAAGGTCTTCTTAAAGGGCTGGCCTTTGGATTTTTTGTCTGGATTGTGGGTACGCTTCCGGGTAATTTTGCCCTGAGCTTCTTTACTAGGATCAATCACACCGTAATCATTTATTGGATAGTCGGCGGTTTAGTTATTGACCTTTTACGCGGCCTGGTCATCGCCGCGATTTATAAAGACTAACTCGATAAATAGGAGACGTTGTCCAAATCCGTTTCCAAATACAAGTAGTGAGAAGATATAAATGCACATAATATACCCCATACATGCAAAAGAAAGGATGGGACAAAGAGGCATTACAAGCGAGCAAGTAGAACAGGCTCTAAACAGCCCCGATATTGTATTACCAACAAGACAAAAGCGCAGGAAGCGTGTTATGAAGAAAATCAATTTTAAGACTTTAGATGTGGTTTATGAGCCAAGAGGCACAGATAAAGTAGTTTTAGTAACAGCTGTATGGTTGAAAGAAGAAGATAGAAAAGTAAAGGAGGAGTAGTTATGAAGATTTCATTTGATACTTTGGCTAAAGCAGTTTATATCGAATTAGAAAAGAAAAAGGTGGCAAAGACTAGGGAGTTTGCGCCAGAGGTTTTTCTGGATTTTGATTATAAAGGAAAACTTATAGGCATTGAACTTTTAAATCCAGCTACAGTATACCTGAAAAAAATTGCTAAAAAGTTCCATAGACCAGAACTAGAAAAAGTTCATCCCAGAGTTATGGCTGAGAAGGCTTACGCCTAATTTTCAATTTAAAATTTAAACTTTTAACTTTTCAATTATAAATTATGAAAATAGCATTTACGGGAAAAGGCGGGGTAGGTAAGACGACCTTGGCCAGTCTTTTTATTGGAGTCCTGGCCAAGGACGGTCAAGAGGTCCTGGCCGTTGATTGTGATCCGGATAGCAATTTAGGCAGGGTGCTGGGATTTAAAGAACATGAGAAGATTATCCCCATTGCCCGGATGGATAAGCTGATTAACGAACGTATGGGTGTAGAGGCCGGCAACAAATCCTTCTTTAAGCTTAACCCCAAGATAGATGATATTCCGGATAAGTTTTCTCAGACCAAAGGCAATATTAAACTAATTGTAATGGGGGCAGTAAAGGAGGGCGGCAGTGGTTGTATGTGCCCGGAAAACACCTTTATTAAGAATCTGATCGAGCATCTAATACTACAGCGTGATGAGCATGTGGTTATGGATATGGAAGCCGGGGTTGAACATTTCGGCCGGGGAACAGCGCAGTCCTGTGATTTTGTGTTGGTAGTAGTTGAACCTTCATTGAATTCGATAGAGAGCGCCAAAAAGATATCCGGATTTGCCAGAGATATCGGAATTAAAAAAATCTATTGCATAGGCAATAAAATCAGAAGTCAGAAGGACAAGAGCTTTATTAATAAAAGGCTAAACAATATAAAATTAATCGAGACAATAGACTTTGATCAGCACTTTTTGGACTGGGATAAGAAAAAAGATTTTCTAATACCTTCAGAGAGGATATCCAAAAGATTAGAAAAAGTTAAACAATTTTTAGAGAGGGAGTTAAGTTGATGGGAAAGGGAAAAATAGACGTTAAAAAGTTAAAAGAG
Source organism: Candidatus Omnitrophota bacterium (assembly GCA_024543015.1). Classification (GTDB taxonomy): domain Bacteria; phylum Omnitrophota; class Gorgyraeia; order JAFGHF01; family JAFGHF01; genus JAMXCY01. The sequence continues at coordinate 6,467 of JAMXCY010000050.1, forward strand.
CTATGTCTTAGCTGCGGCATCGAGACAGTCTGGCAACGCTACGAGGCTCAGGATCCACATTGCGGCTTTGGTATTTTAGGACTGTGCTGCAAGAACTGTAATTTAGGTCCCTGTCGGATAGACCCCTTTGGCGAAGGAGCTTCCTTAGGCACCTGCGGCGCAAATGCCGATGTAATCAGCGCCAGAAATCTTGCCCGGCATACAGCGGCAGGAAGTTCTTGCCACTCCGACCATGGCCGAGAGATTGCCCACACGCTTTATCTTTGCGGGGCGGGCAAGGCCACCAGTTATCAGATTAAAGACGAGGAGAAATTAAAAAGAATTGCCATAGAATATGGAATTAAAGTTGAAGGCCGGGATAAAAATGAAATTGCTGCAGAATTAGGTAAAGCGATGGGTGCGGAATTTGGCAGTCAGGATAAGGCCCCTGTGTTTTTCAAGCGAGCTCCCAAAAAACAGCAGGAAATCTGGAAGAAGCTCAA
>JAMXCY010000051.1 GCA_024543015.1 Candidatus Omnitrophota bacterium
TCGGTTACAAGATATGGATCGTTTAATATATCTTGCGATAATTGAGTTAAGTCAGAAAGGGTAAGTAAATCAGCTTTATTGCTGTTGGAAGTATCTAAATCATCTACACGAATCTCCCACTCTCTTCTGTATTTACGGATGAAATAATTTAGAATTGTTTCTTCAGCTCCCTCTTCCGGGTCGTCCTTTCCATGAATTTTATGTAAATCTTCTATAGGAGTCCAAACCGGTTCATTAAATGCAGTAGAAACTACACTTGTTGGCATAATATATTCCCAGATTAGAACCGGTGGCAAATCCATAAGCCAACCTTCAACAAATCTTTTTACTCTTTCTTCTGCTTCTTCGCTAAAATATCCTTTCTTTGGTACTCTTTGGGCATTAAGCCAGCTTAAGAGATATCGTTTAGCATCATCGTCTATATCTCCTTGTTTTCTTAAAATATCAACAAACTTCTCCCAAAGATTTCTAAAGAACTCTTCTCTTGAATTCTCTGTTCCTAAACTACCGGATAACTCTCTAATTCTTTCTAGAGCCTGATTAAAGTTCTTTTTCGATTGTCTGATGTTTCTAATCCGGCCTACCCCCTGTTTCTTCCCTTCATAATAAGCAAATACTGTTTCTAGGGTATAAGCAAAAGAATAAAAGGTTAAAGCCGCAAAAATTACAGCCAAAATACCTACAGGGATACCAAATGTCACAATTGGCCAACCGCCAAAGCTCGATACCTGTTTTATAACTACAAGTGACCAACTAAGCATCCAATAATTAGCAAATGCTCCGGCAAGTAAAGCTGTTCCGAAGAAAATCCAGAATGGTAAAGTAGATACTCTTTCTTTAGAATCGCTTAAAGGTTCTGTATAATCTTTCTTAATATCATCATTACTGGCTGAATTCAACTTATCTAGGATCTTGGTTACTCCAAACATCAGCAAAGTAAAGCCTATGGCAAATCCTAAAGAAGCAAGTAATTCCGAGCCTCCCACGGTAGGAATGGTAAGTTGCATACCAAAAATAATCCTTGCTATTGCAGGAATCAAATTAATCACTACTGCTGTTGTAAGCAACATAATCGGCATCCAGAGATTGATAATAAATGCTTTAACTGGAGTATCTTTAAAGGTTCCAAACCAACCAATCCTTGGTTTCAATTCTCTTAAAACATTCTTTTCAGAAATATTTCCTGCATTAAAATCTTGTGCTACGTTATAGAACTTCTGAATGCCATTGATGGTTTTGAAGATATATCGTAAATCTTCAAATGTAATTTTTTGGTCTTTTGTGGGAGCTTTTAACTTCTTAAACAAAGCAAGAACACCATCTCTTCTCCCCCGTGCATTGGTGATTAAAGCTTCCTTGTCGACGCCATTAAATAAGTCGTGGATGAATGAGTAAATAAGATAGTACCTGACTGCTCCTGCATCTCCACGTAAATACTTTTCTGCTTCATCTTCCATAACTTCAAAGATTATTACAGAAAACAAAGGATACTGCTTTAAGAATCCCTCGATGATAGCTTTGTCTTGCGCTCCGGAATGTCTAAGCCATCTCGAGAAAGCCCTGAATTCTGAACCTTGTCCTGGCAAATCTCTTAAAGTTTCAAAATCAAAATTTACTAAATTAACGTAAAAACTCCATCCTCTTAATACGCGTCGAACAAAAGCGCGCTTTTCATCCTGGTTGCCATATAAAGAGTTCTGCAACTTAAATATCAAATCTAAGAGTACTTTTTCCACTGCTTTAACTTTTACTAAAGCCTTTTCCCCTTCTCTTAAAGTATTATTAGTTCCTGCTGAGTTAATTTCGTTTATAGCCGTATCGATAACATTGTTGGCTCTGAACAGCTCCTGGTTAGAAATCAATCCAAGACCTATCCATCCAGTAATCTCTCTTTTTACCAACTCTAAATTATCTATTAATTGCTGCTTTAATTCGGCCTCATCTTTGACCTTGCTTCTCTGGATGAGAGAATTAAGATTATTCTTTTTCCTTCTAAGAGCCCATTTACCAAAGAAAGACAATATTCTAAAAAGAATTACTATTGCACCTATTCCACTGCCCAATATTATTAATAAAGTCTTTTGAGTCAACCTCTCAGGATCAGATATTAGCCTCTTTCCCTTAAATTTACCATACTTGTCGTAATAATATTCTAAAACCTGTTCCTTTTGAGGTGCTAAGGGATGTATTTCTCTAACAGTATGGACATAGTATTTATTATCGTCGCCTCTTGAATCGATTTCTATCTTTTCCCATGTCTTTACCTTCTTTCCTTGATGATAAGCCATTAGTGGAATTTCAAGTGGGGCCTCGGTATTGTAAGCAGTTTCTTCGATGCCTTTCTTCATAACTGGAATTTCTGCAAAATAATGGCCTACTCGAGGATGCTGCTTCCTCGCAAGTCTTCCCCAGGAAGTATATTCACTCTCTAACTCAATGCCATTGAGCTTAGAAATAAATGTATTATTTGCTTTAGATTCATCTCGAATGCTAATATCTCTTAACTTGACGGTATCCCACCAACCTGTATTAATCTTGAAAGTTATAGCCATTAATAGTTGGGCTTGTCCCTTACCATAAAAATTAAAGACTAAATCATAACCTTCGGATGTATCAAAGCGTGTTATTAATATTCTTCCCCACGGGTCATTTGGAATGAAGTAAAACTGAACCCGCTTTTCTACATTAGAATTAAACTTTATATCGTAGGTAATTTCTTCTGTTTCAGGATTTATAGTTATCTGCCCTTGCTTGCCATATATATTAGTTGCACTCGTAGCAATTGCTGTATTTTCACCCTCTGAGATTCCAAATTGAGATAGATAATCAGTTAAGCTCATAGCAGGGTACAGTCCTGCTTTTTGTGCTTCTATGAAAGCTTTTTCTAATTTTTTATACAGTTTCTTGCTACGCAATATTTCTGTTATAGGTTTGTGCGAAGATTGCGCAGAAGCGTATATCTGACCATTCCAAACTATTATTGATTTTTTGGGCTGGCCTTTTTTGTCCCAAGCTAAATTGAATTGCCAGGTTCCGTCGGGGTTCTTTTGGGCAATGATTCGGGCTAGATAATCTTCTTTAATTCTGTAAGTGACGAAATTACCGTTATTTTCCTGATGGAGGTTGCCGGCATAAAGCCTTAATTCTTCTAACCCCAATTCTTGCTCTAAGTCGTTCAAAACATCCTGGAAACTGTCATCAAATCCATACGGTTTTAAATGTGGCAATGAAGTTCTTACAGCTTCGAAATCATCTAAAGCGATTTTTAGGCTATTTCCTCTTAATACCGTAAATGTCGATAACTTTTCGCCTAATTTATACAGGTTTTGTTCCTTGGTGCCTCTGTACGTAGTTATTTTACTTATTTCATCATTTTCATAATCAATATCATCAATTGAATACTCGCCCTCCGGAAGCCTGGATATTCTTGCCTGCTCATCGCCAAGGGCATCAACTGCTCGGGCAATCTTAAATTCGCCGTCAGGTGTGATCTCTTCAACAACCTTCCATCCATTCTCTTCATGGCCTTGAATTTTGTCATTTGTTTCTACCGCGTAGCCTTGCAGACCTAATTTTGTTAAAATATTGCGCTCAGCATCAAAGTAATAGAGTCGTTTTAGTTTCAGTGGTTCCTCGGTACTATACCCACGTTTATCTCTTACCGCTTTAGGTAATTTAGAGATATCTTCGCCAAGGTCGACAACTGCTAGGCCTCTCACTTTAGTAGCGTTGACTGTTTGCGGCCTGGTGAAGAATTGGATTATTTCCTCTCCTGTATATGCATCGACGCCAAAGATTCTTGGTTCTACTCCTGTGCGTTGCAACACAATGGCTATACCTTTGTCTTCGGGCAAGTTAATATGGGCGATACTCTTTACATGGGCGATGGGTTTATCAGAGAGCTTATCTGTTCTCTGATCATAGGTATAGATGTCGGAATCAGTATCGGATAAAACTATTTCTACTTCTTTTGCTTTAGGATAGAATCTTACAATTTCTTCTCCATATTCATTCACAACAAAAGCGCGTAAAACTTTCCCTTCTTTTTCTGTGCCATCCTCTGCGACGCTCCATTCTCTTTCTTGCTTAAGCGGGACTTCCACCCCGTTTGGTAAAGTAATGGTTCTGCTTTCTTTTATTCGGGAGTATCGTTTAGTCCAGGAAAGGTTATGTATATCCTCAGTAATATTGGCTGAATTGTTAAGAATCCTGCTTAGCTGGGCAATGTAGTCGGCGGGTTTATCTTGAGTAAGACTATAAGTTCTTGTCTCTGGAACCCTTCCTAAAGCATCTCTGAGAGGCAGACTTAGCCTACCTTTTTCAATGAAGAAGACCTCATTATGATTGATATCAATGAAGACAGCTCTGGCTTTATCTTGTAAAGCAGTAAAGAGTTCGGTAAGTTTTTTAACGTTATCCTCAGAGAGATAAGCTAGGTTTCTTAAGCTGTGTATGTATTTCTGCTGCTTGGAAGTTAAAGTCCCTGCTTTTATTCTAGAGATAATCCAAGGGGTATCGGTATTGAGGTTAAAGCTTGCTTCGATAAGTTCTTTATCTTTTGCAGTAACTCCTAATCTGTGCGTAACTTGGGCATTTACCTTGTAAACTATATGGCGAAGGCCAACCGTTTCTTCTGTAATATCGCCAAAGTAATCGGCCTTTAAAATGCGATGGTTGCTCTCATTGATAAGGTCCCTTAAAGGTTTTATTTGCTCAGCGCTTAAAATATGGTTGTTCTGTTCGATTAAGGCCACAAAATCAGCGAATTGCTCTCTTACTGATTCAGCTTCTGCTTTTTCTAAACTTTTTAAGTCTAAATGATGGATTAGGCCTTGCTCATCGGCATAACTCAAAGATAGAAGCTGACCTTGCTTATTTACAGTAACGCCGGCCCGGTTGGCTCCGAATTTATCGTAGATAAAGTACTGGGTAGAGTTACCTAAAGTCCTTTTTAAATCCCAACCCAACAAATTACGTTGATGAGTTCTGACTATTAAACTACCCTGGCCTAATTCTGCTGCTCTTTCTTTTATCCTGGCAAGAGTTAAATTCTCTTTTACTACCCGGGCAAGTAATTCATCAACCTGGGTGTTATTTAAACCGGCCCGCAACAAGAACTCTCTGTGGATTTCATCTTCTTTGCCGCTTATAGTGAACGATACCAACCAGCTTTTAGCCACTTGAACGTGGTTTCTTACTTCTTCTCTTAAGATTGTCCTTGATGGGGTTTTGCTTACTCCTGTATAGTAAAAATCGATTATTCTTCTTATCTCAAGCTGGCCATCAGCAGAGAAAGCTTCAGTTATTCTCTGTTCGGTCTGGCCATAGCCTATATTGTAGATTTCCGATGTCTTTGCATCAGGATTCTTGCGTTGTAACTTATTGAAGATATTTTCTAACTCTCCGGCAGTTAAGCCCAAGGCTCCTTCGGGTGACTTTAATTCAGCTGGTACTGTTACTAATTCGGTTCTTTCTACTATTTCAAATCTTGTGTTGCCATTTTTATACCGTTCTATGAATCTGGAGATTCTAAATAATTCGTTATCTTTATAGGTTACTGAAAAACGCGATTCGCCTTCATTGTTGTAGTACTCAATGCGGCCGATGTACTGAGGCTCATCTCCTAAGAAGAGAATCTCACCTGCGGAGTTTTTAAGATAACTTCGCACTTCGTGTATAACATATTTACCGTCTATTGTTTCTCCTCGGAAGATTATCTGTTCAAAGTCTGAGAGCCAAAGGTTAAGTTTGGGGTTATGACTTTCTGGATTAAATTCTAAAATCTTAAACCCGTCTTTGCCTTTGATTGCGGAACGAATAGCGGAACCGTTGTCTCTAAAAATTCGGGTGACGAAATCGGCATGGATGAGGTCTTTGGTAATGTCAAAGGCCCGACCGTCAATCCTGAGCACCTTCTCACCGGTTTGATTATCTCGCACTACCGAGATGCGCGGATCATCAATATCCAGAGGTATACCGTTGACTCTGACATTGCCGTCTAAAATAAAGCTTAGTTTGCCTAAGATATCCAGAACATTGAGCGAAATAAAGTTCCCGTCAAGGTCGGTGACCAAGAACCAGGTCCTGGCCCATCCTTTACCGGTCGGTTCTGCGTGTTTGCCCTTGGCGCTTGGATCGGCTGGCAGAAGCGGCGTATAGGTCTTGGTACCTTTGTAGGTCAAGGACCACGGCAGGTCGGCCATCATCGGAACACCACTGACCACTTTAACTCTTTGGTTGCGATAATCAACTACTCCTGCAGGCTGTTTTTCTTGCTCAAGCAGAGGTTCCTTTTTAGCCGCTTTCTTTTTGGCTTCCTCTATAATTGCTGCAACTGTATCGGCAACAGGCAACGCTTTCTGGGAAGCTAACTTTGCTTCTAAGGCCTGTTTTTCTTTTTCCAATTGCTCAAGCTCAGCCTGTGCAGCCTCGATTTGTGGGCTTAGCTTTTGTAATTGTGTTTCTAATTCTGTCTTCTTCTCTGGGGTAATCTCTGGCGTTACAGGCCTGAGCGCCTCGGCATCTGTCCAGAGACCTCTAAAGGCAAAATAACTCGGCCGCAATATTCTCTGGAACGGGCTGTGGCGACCATCACCTTGAGAGGCCAGGCCAAAATGTTCTTCATAGAATCCGCCACCAGGAAAAGGCCCCGGAGCAATGCTAATCGCATCTTGCCTTAAGGCACTGGCCATTTCTCCACCGGGATGATGCGGCTGAACCTTCCACCACTCATCCAACCATTCAAATACTGCTCCACCTAAGGCGTTGCCGGTTTTACCTCCTCCGGCGCTATTGGCCTGGATGTCTTGCCAGGCAGCAGCCAGGTATTTTGCCTGGGCTTCTTCCGCTGCGAGCTCACTTTTTCCAGGAATATAGCTGGGGCTGCCGAATTCGGTAATTA
>JAMXCY010000052.1 GCA_024543015.1 Candidatus Omnitrophota bacterium
TTTATTCTTTTCTCGAATTTTCTTAAAAAATCTTTTTGCAGATCATTAAGATGCATAGACGGCCTTTTTTTCCTTACTTCCCTAAGAGATTCCTCAGCAGTCAAATGGTGCTTATAGATAAAATAAGACCCTAAAAATGTGCTTGTTCTCCCGTGACCGTTCTTGCAATGGACATATGTCTTTATATCCTGCTTACTTAAATTATCAAGTGTTTGCAGGGCTAATATTACTAACTCTGTTGTAGGCGCTGTTTCTTCTTCCCAAGGAAACCAAAAAAAATATTTTACTCCTGTAGGATTATCCAGCCTCTCTAATTCCAGTGATATATCTGCAGTAATACCTTTAGCCAATAGCTCTTCTTCAAAGTGCGTCTGACAACATAAATTATTTCCGGCATAAATGAACTCATTAATTTTGTTATAGCTCATCTTGACGTGCTTATGTTCCATCGCCCGAATTTCTTCCGGAGTAGGCATAGTCTAACCTCCTGCTTTCGATATAATAGCCTCAAATATACTTATACATATAAACCAGCTTTTTTATCTAACAAAAAATAAAGTTTACCTTTCTTGGGCGTCACTCTAGCTGCCGGCAAACTATCATCACCCATCAAAACAGCTTCTACTATTTTTGCTTTATGGCTCCCACTTACCACAAACATCACATGGTGGGAATTGTTTATGACTCCCAAACTAATACTGATGCGCTTAGGTTTTATATTATCACCGGAAACGCAAACCGCAAGACGGCTATTATCATTTAGACTCAAAGCTTGGGGAAACAAAGACCCGGTATGGCCATCCTGGCCTATGCCCAATAGGATAAGATCAAAATGCGGAAATTCACCTTGTGATAATTGAAAAAATTCCTTTATAATTCGCCCATAATCATCGGCTGCCTGTTTTAGAGTTATATTATCTACCGGAATTGGATAAATATTTTTTTCTGATGCCGATACATTACTTAAAAGATTATCTCTGACCATTGCAAAGTTACTTTCGGGATTATCTTTAGGAACAAAACGCTCATCAACAAAAAATATATATGTATTTTGCCATAACTTAAGTTCGACTCTAAGTGAGAGTTGCTGATATAAATATACCGGAGTTTTTCCGCCGGATAAGGCAACAACAAATTTACCTCTTTGGGAAATAGCTTTCTTTGCTATTTTATTCCATTGCTCAATTACATAATCTCCCATAGCAGAAGCATCATCAAATTTTAATATATTGTTTCTGTCCACTAAACTCTCTCTCTTTTAGCTAGTCGATATTTAGCCACTTACGGCCGTCATCTTCTATCAAGGAGTCCGCCTCTTTCGGTCCCCATTGGCCGGCAGAATAATTCGGAAAATTCGAAGCCGGATTATCCTGCCAATGCTTGATGATAGGGTCGACTACCGACCACATTGCCTCTACCCCATCCTGCCTGACAAAAAGAGTTAAATCTCCTTTCATGCAATCAACTATTAAGCGTTCATAAGGAGGACTGACTTTGGCTTTAGAAGCGCTCTGATAATTAAACTCCATGTTAACCGGGTAAATCTGGTTAATCGAATTAGGATTACGCACACCAAAACGTAAGGATATTTTTTCCTGCGGCTGCACGCTCAATACCAAAATATTGGGCTCAAGAACATCGCAAGTACGGCCAAAAAGTTTTAAGGGGGGCTGTTTAAATTGAACTATGATTTGAGTGACTCTTTTTTTAAGCCGTTTTCCGGTCCGAATATAGAAAGGTACGCCTGACCAGCGCCAATTATCAATATATAATTTAGCAGCCATAAAGGTAGATGTGTTTGATTTAGGAGATACCTTTTCTTCCTTTCTATATCCAGAAACTTTTTTACCATTTATTATTCCTTCTCCATACTGGCCACGCACTGCGTAGCGGCTGATATATTCGGAATCCATGCGGCGCAGAGAACGAAATACCTTTACTTTCTCATCGCGAATAAAATCCGGGCTAAAACCTACCGGAGGCTCCATAGCCACTAAACCAATAAGCTGCATTATGTGATTCTGGACTATATCCCTCACCACTCCGGATTGCTCATAAAATGCGCCTCTGTGCTCGATTCCCAAATCTTCGGCTACGGTGATTTGAACATGATCGATATAGCGTCTGTTCCAGAGAGGCTCGAATATGCTGTTAGAAAATCGAAAAAACATTATATCCTGTACTGTCTTTTTACCTAAATAATGGTCCATGCGATATATCTGATTTTCGTCAAAAGCAGCTCTGAGGAGTTTATTCAGCTCTACTGCACTTTTATTGTCCCTACCGAAAGGCTTCTCGATTATAACCTTAGTATTAAATTTTTCTTTACAGAGCTTGTGCTCTTTTAATCTCTGAACTATCAAGGGCATAAAGTTCGGCGGCACTGCCATGTAGTAAATCACATCACGAGGCGCACCGCCCACAGACGGGAAAACCGCTTTTACTTTTTCGCAAAGATTTTGATAATTTTGGCTAATATCAAAATCTCCTGAAACATAAAACAGGTGCTTGCTGAAACTAGGCCATTTATTACTTATAAATCTCTTCTGAGAAAATTTAGTTAAGGATTTTTTTACCAAATTCCGGTATTCTTGATCACTCAATGCCGGAAGGCCAAATCCGACTACAGAAAAGTCTTTAGGCAGTACGTTCTCCTGGTAAAGATAGAATATAGCAGGTAAAAGCTTGCGCTGGCTTAAGTCGCCGGAACCGCCAAAAATAACCATAGTAAAAGGCTTGATTTTAAACTTTTCAATATTAATGTCGCAAGTCTGCAAAAACTTGCTCTTAACCATTAAAGAATCGCTATCCTGCCTCATGATAAACTCCTTTATTCGCTTGTGAAAATTAATGTGTCTTTGTTAAAACTACTCCAGGCAAACCAATAGGCTCTAATTGCCGGTAATATATTTCCCCGGGTATCAGTTACATAAGCTGTATTATTAAAACCGATATGCACTTTTATTCTCTTATCTCCTATTGAATCATAAAAAGATACTGGCTTCTCGGTGATTGAACTTATTGGATAAGCCTTAGCTATGCCCTGAATTTTAATCCCTAAAACCAAGCTCTTAGCCGGGAGGCGGCGGTCAATATCTGAGAGTGAAAACATCATCTCCTGACTAGCATGATAAGCCGAATAAGGGTCTCGTTTGTAATCACGGCTGAATCCTGTCTCATCTGATAATACAAGCGTATGAGGATGTCTCTTGCGCCAATCAGTCCAGGTGGTAATCAGGGAAGGTAATATCGTTAATTTTTGATTAACGAATGCTCCGGTAACTGCCCCTAGGCTCAATTGAGGCCAGAGACTATCCGAGGGCCTATCATACATAACAAGGTTACTATTATAGAGCAATCCACTCACCCCAAAATCAACAACTCCTTTTTTTGTCCTGCGATTAAAAACAATACCGCTTCGGGTTAACGGACACCAAGTTACGCTTATTTCTTTATTAAGAATAGAATCATTGACTATTTCATGCCAATTAAGAATATTTATCGGATAGGCTTTCGCCTCCTTACCGATAAGGACTCCGATAACCATATCTTTATCTTTTAAAAATAATGCTTCCTTAGCCGAAACAAATTTAGGCTTAGAAATTGCCGGTATCCCGTCCTTAGCCGGGCCTCCGCCCCTTAAAGTGCTGATGTCAATTATTGCTTCGGATAAATCAAAATCTTCTAAAGCAGAAAAAACAGGCCCGGGTATAATAAACAATAAAAAAATACTTAAAAGCCCCGCTAATATATTTTTAAATTTAACCATAATCTTAAAAGTCCATCCTCTATTCAGACTTCCTTTTTATTGCTCTTTTAACCGCTGCAACTATATCTAAATCCTTTAAGTGATATTTTTTCAATAAACCTTGGGGATCTCCGGATTCACCAAAACTATCCTTTACTGCAATAAACTCCTGCACGACAGGATACTCCTGAACCAAGACTTCAGATACCGCACTTCCTAATCCGCCGTTTATTTGGTGTTCTTCAGCGGTAACAATAGCTTTCGTAGCTTTAGCAGAATTAATTATAATATCTTTATCTAGGGGCTTTATTGTGTGCATATTAATAACCCTGACTTCTATGTTTTCCCGGCAAAGCATATCAGCCGCCTTTAAGCTTTCAGAAACCATAAGGCCGCAGCCGATGATAGTTGCATCTTTACCTTCTCGCATGATATTAGCCTTGCCGATTTCAAAAGTCTCGCTTTCTTTAGTAATAATTGGATAGGGTACCCTGCCAAGACGCATATATACCGGCCCGCATATCTGGGCCATAGCTTCTGTAGCTTTTTTGGTCTGGATAGCATCAGCCGGACACAAAACGACTAGGTTCGGTAAAACCCTGGTAATGGCAAGATCTTCCAAGCATTGAGCGGTTGCGCCGTCTGCACCTACCGTAAGGCCGCTGTGCGAACCAATAATTTTTACATTTCTTCGATTGTAACAAATAGAAATCCGTAAAATTCCATAGGCCCGATTAGTAAGAAATACTGCAAAAGAACAAGCAAAGGGAATAAGTCCGTCTAAACTTAAACCGACTGCTGTTCCTAATATATCCTGTTCAGCTATGCCTAAGTTAAAAAATCTATCGGGAAATTCCTTTTTAAAGTATTCGGCCCGGGTTGCATCTTCTAAGTCACCGGACAAAACTACAACTTTTTTATTTTTACGCCCCAGTTGGAGCAAAGCTTCCCCAAAAGCATCGCGAGTTGCTTTTAAATCTGTCCTCATAATCCCCCCTTACTTATTTCGTCTAAGGCCTGCTTTAACTGTTGAGGGTTAGGAGCCTTACCGTGCCAGGCAGATTTTCCTTCCATATAAGAAACCCCCTTACCCTTAACTGTGTGAGCTAAAATAAGCATTGGTTTATTCTTAATAGTATCAAATTCATCAAAGGCCGGAATTAACTCTTCAAAGTTATGCCCGTCAATCTCAATTACTTCCCAGCCAAAACTCTTCCATTTATCTACTATAGGCTCTTCGTTTTTTATTTCTGAAACCGGACCATTTTCCTGAACCCCGTTATAATCGATGATTGCACAGATATTATCTAACTTATGATGACTCCCAGTCATCGCTGCTTCCCAGACTTGACCTTCTTGAATCTCGCCATCACCCATAAGGCAATAAATATTAAATTTTAACTTTCGTATTTTAGCACCTAGGGCTATTCCGTTAGCAACTGATAAACCCTGCCCTAAGGAACCTGTGGACAGCTCAACTCCCGGCACTCCGATGTGAACATGTCCTTGGAGACGGCTTCCCAATTTGCGAAAATTTCTTAATTCCTCTTTTGGGAAATAACCGCTATTGGCAAGAGTCGTGTAGAGGACCGGGCTGGCATGGCCTTTAGACATTATGAATCTATCCCTTATGGGCCAAGAAGGATTATCGGGTTTATGATTCATCTTATAATAATAAAGAGCTATAAGAATTTCGACAGATGATAAAGAGCCTCCGGGATGGCCGCTCCCGGCTTCGGAAATCATCTCTAAAATTTCTTTTCTGAATTGCCGGGCTAATTTTTTTAATTCATCAATATTAAACTTTTTATTCACCATAGAATCACTCCTAGGCTATTTATTTTTCTTTACAGCATGGCCCCCAAACTCATTACGCAAGGCTGCGATTGTTTTTGCGCTAAAAGATTCATCCTGACGTGATCGAAACCGCTCCAGCAAGGATAAAGTAATTACTGGCGCAGGTACGTTTTCATTTATTGCCTCAGCAACAGTCCAACGGCCTTCCCCTGAATCCTCAACGTAGCCTTTGATGCTTTTTAAATCCGGGTCTTTTCTAAAAGCATCCTCTGCCAGCTCTAAAAGCCAAGACCGTATAACACTTCCTTGATTCCATAAATGAGAAATTTTACCAAGATCAAGATTAAATTCTTTTTTTGCCTGCATTATCTCAAAACCCTCAGCATAAGCTTGCAATAAAGCATATTCTATTCCATTATGAACCATCTTTACAAAGTGTCCGGACCCGCTAGCCCCAATATAGGCATAACCGTCCTTAGGAGCAAGATCCTTAAAAATAGGCTCAGCTTTAGTAAAAGCTTGCTTTTCGCCGCCGACCATAAGACAATACCCTATCTTTAAACCCCATATTCCTCCACTAGTTCCGGCATCAAGAAAATAAATTTCCTTTTCTTTTAAGTTCTGAGACCGTCGTATAGAATCTTTATAATATGAATTACCTCCGTCGATGACAATGTCCCCTTTATCTAAAATATCCGCTAAGGAATTTATGGTATCTTCTGTAGGTTTACCGGCAGGAACCATAACCCAAATAATCCTTGGCGTATCGATAGCCGTTTTAAACCCCTCTAATGAATCAACGACTAAAACTCCCTTACTTTCAACAGTCTTTCTCGCTTCCGCATTTATATCAAAAGCAACTACTTGGTGTCCATGCTGCTTGAGACGCTCAATCATATTTGCTCCCATTCTGCCTAAGCCAATCATACCAATTTTCATATAAATCCTCCTTGATTTAGCTATTTTTTAATTACCTTATCTCGCAATAAAACTTTTTTAGTCTCTGGGGAGATACTCCTAATTTAAAACCTATATTAACAATGCAATTGATGAGAGTGACCTTAATAATACCTTGCCTCTTCCAGCGTCTTGGCAAAGTATAAACATTCCGATTTAATACCCTGGTTTGACCTTCTCTCCTTAATTTCTTAGAAAATAAAACATCATCAAATAGTGCTACTTCATCAAATCCGCCGATTTTAAAAAATATATCCCGCCGCACGAATATAGCTTGGTCTCCGTAAAATATCTTGGATAATTTAGCCCGGATATTTCCCGAAGATTCAATCCAACGATAGATAGCCCGGCTATCGGTAATCCTTTGCTTG
>JAMXCY010000053.1 GCA_024543015.1 Candidatus Omnitrophota bacterium
TTTTAAAATTTGCTGATTACAAAGAATTTATATGCGCATCGAAAAAGGACGAAAAAATTGAATTATTTTCCGAAGTTAACAATATGTACCGTACGCTTTGCTCAATGTTTATCTTGCTGATTTTATGTAAGCTTTATGAACTAATAGAAATCAACCTCTCGATATCAAAAGATTTTAGTATTTTTATCTTGATCGTATTATTATTGTCCATGTTCCTTTTTTCTTACAGAAAGCAAACTAATTATATAACCAAGAGAATTAATTCAAATAAATAAAATGAGTATGGGAAAATAAGGGTCAGAATGCCTTAAATAAATGACTCCGACCTAATTTTCACTACGAAGGAGAAGCCCTAAATGCCAAAATTTGAGTTTAATATTTCTGCTAAGGGTTTGAGTCTACTCAATGCGTTGTTCTTAGTTGAGGCCGCAGATTTGGTAGGCGGAAACTTGCATCAAATTCAAAAGCAAGTTCAGGATAATTTAGGATTGCCGAAATATAAGTTTTTTGACACTAAAGGTAGTAAAGATACTCAAGCTTTTCTATCTGCCAATGATGAAATAGTCGTTCTATCATTTCGGGGAACTACATCTACTCGCGATTGGTGGACAAATCTCAAAATTAAATTAGCGCCTTCAATAGTAGGTCGTGTTCATCAGGGATTTAATGAAGCCTTAGATGATATATGGGAAGATGTAAGGAAAACGCTTCTTGATTTTAGAGATAGAAAGCAGTCTATTTGGGTAACAGGGCATAGTTTAGGGGGAGCCTTGGCTACTGTGGCGGCAGATCGGCTAGCAGAAGAATCTTTAGAAGTAAGGGGCTTGTATACTTTTGGGCAACCTCGGGTAGGCGATAAGATATTTGTTCTTAATTTTGACAATAAGATGAAACAGCGTAGTTTTCGTTTTGTTCATGATGAGGATGTTGTGCCTAAGGTGCCGTCGTTTCTTCAAGGATATCATCATATTGGGGAAGAATGTTATTTTGATCGCAACGGTAAATTACACACTGTAAACATTAGAAGGCATAAATTTGTTAGTCAATGTATCAGTATAGCTAGGCGTTCCTCAAAAGAACTCAATCGATTAAGAGCTCAAAATCCTGGGGGCCTCCGTGATCACAGCTTAAGATATTATAAGAGATACATTCGAGAAAACTTAATTAAGCAAAAGGGCGGCCCTCAAACCTTTTCAGAGTATATAAATACTTAAAATAGGCGTCCACGCATAGAGATGTTGTTTAGCCCCATCGGGACACTGGCCCAGAACCAATCGGGACAGTGTCTTTTTCATATCTGGTTGAGGCCAGGCCCTGCCTGCCGGCAGGCAGGCTCAACCAAAGCTGTTGAGGCTTAGCCTTAACAGACCAAGCAATCCTTCCTAGTCGGTCTTGACTAAAACCACGAGTTGTGCTATATTATATTTCCCCCCAATGGGCCTTATAATAAGCCTAATATTATAATAGGGTGCTAAAAGGATGAAAAATCGCAAAATAGACCTATTTCAGCCCAAAACCTGCATTAGGATAGGACTCTTTGTCAATATTATCCTAACTATTTTTAAGTTCTTTGCCGGGATAGTGGGTTTGAGCAAGGCCATGGTTGCCGATGCCCTGCATTCTCTTTCCGATATCTTAACCTCGGTCGTTGCTTATGTGGGAATATGCATTGCCGAGCGGCCCGCAGATAAAGATCATCCTTATGGACACGGTAACGCCGAGACAATTGCCGCCGTTTTAGTTTCGGTAATGATCTTAGGGATAGGCACTTATGTCGGCATTACGGCAATTTCTGATATCATTCAGCGGCAATTTAGAACACCGCTAAACATTGCCCTTTTAGCGGCGATAGTCTCGATCATAGTCAAAGAAGCCCTGTATCGCTATACCATTAAAGTAGGAAAGATGAGCAATAACCCTGCAGTTGTTGCTGATGCCTGGCATCACCGCTCAGATGCCTACTCTTCGGTGGCAGCCTTAATCGGTATTGCCGGGGCAAAAATTTCATTTTTATATCTGGATCCAATAGCTGCCCTGGTAGTTTCTGCCCTGATTATCAAGATAGCCACAAGGCTGATTCGCTCAAATATTGGGATCATGATGGATGAGCGGCCGCAGGCAGCGTTTATTGATGATCTAAAGCTTGTGGTGCAGGAAACCGAAGGCGTCAGGAAGTTAGACAGCATTAAAATACACCGGCGGGGTTCAACCTTTACTGTTGATTTGAAAATAGCGGTAGAGGCTACTATTAGCGTAGAAGAAGGTCATAAAATAGCGACCAGGGTAAGAAATAATTTGTTAAATAAAATAAAAACTATTCGCGATGTAATGGTTCATGTTAATCCATATACTTTAGGAGGTTAAAAATGCGCGAGGCAATTGAAAAAGTATTGACTGAAGAAGTAAAGCCGATGCTTTCTATGCACGGTGGGGGTGTGGAGTTAGTAGATGTAAGCGACGATGGCGTGGTCAAGGTAAAATTGACCGGGGGATGTGCTGGTTGTCCTTCAGCCCAGATGACCCTGGTGGGTGTGGTAGAAAACGCTATAAAAGCCAAAGTCCCTGGAGTTAAAAAGGTAGAAGCGGTCTAAGTGATTAAGGAGAATGTAGAGAAGCTTTTGCAGGAGTTACCCGCTAATGTGCAACTGGTAGCCGCAGCCAAAACCAGAACAACCGAGGAGATTGAGCAGGCAATAGAGGGCGGGATAGAGATTGTCGGAGAGAATTATGTTCAGGAGGCAGAAAGAGTATTTAAAATAATCGGCAAGCGCATCAGCTGGCACTTTATCGGCCACTTGCAGAGAAATAAAGTTAAAAAGGCAGTCAAGATATTCGATCTGATTGAGACCCTAGATTCAAAAGACCTGGCAACAGAGATTAATCAGCTATCTGCGCGAGAAAATAAAACCATGCCGGTGCTCGTAGAGATAAACAGCGGCCGGGAGAAACAAAAGTTCGGCGTGATGCCTGAAGAGGCCCTAAAGCTAATAAAAGAACTATCCGAGCTTAAGAATATCAAGATCATGGGTTTAATGACCATGGGCCCGGCTACAGGTGAGCCTGAGGAGGCGCGTCCTTATTTTAAAGAGACAAAAAAGATATTCGACAATATTGCTGCCCTGGATTTAACTGGTCTGGAGATGAGCTATCTCTCCATGGGGATGAGCAACTCTTACAGAGTAGCTATTGAAGAAGGGGCAAACTTAGTCAGGATTGGCAGTAAGATCTTTGGCGAAAGGCAAAATGATTAGGGCAGAGATAGAAAAAAGAAAAAAGATAGCAATTATCGCTGCTAGAGAAGTGGGCAAAATCCTAACATCGAGATTTGGCAAGACCTTAAAAGTTCAATCTAAAGGGGACAGGGATCTGGTAACCGATATTGACAAAAAGGCCGACCGGGCATTTATTAAATCAATCAAAAGGCATTTCCCGGATGATGGGATTCTTTCCGAAGAAAGTCCTGTTTTTTGTTCAAAATCCGGCTTCCGCTGGATTATTGACCCGATTGACGGAACGCATAATTTTATCCACAAGATTGAAATCTTCGGCTCATCCTATGCCTTAGAGTTTAAGGGGAGGGTAGTTTTGGGTATAATTTATATGCCCCGGACAGATGAATTTTATCTGGCCCAAAAAGGCAAAGGCGCTTATTGTAATGGCAGAAAAATATCAGTATCCGGAAGAAAATTAAAAGCGGCCACATTAGTTTACGATAGCAGTATCCGTCTGAACAAAGACGAGATGCTTAAGGGCTTAGGAGCTCTTGCCGATCGTGCCTTTAATGTGAGAATGTTTGGCTCGAGTGTGCGTGGCTTAACTTATCTGGCCGAAGGTAAGGTTGAGGCAGAGATAGAATTTAATGATAAAGCTTGGGATTTTGCTGCCGGGTTGCTTCTGGTGGAAGAGGCCGGCGGTCGAGCCACGGATTTTCAAGGCCAGCCCTGGAGCGTGAACACAAAAAGATACGTTGCTTCAAATAAAACTATCCACGAGGACATCTTGAAAGTGCTTAAAAGGGGGCGATAGAGGTGAAAGAGAAGAACAAGCTTAACTGTTGCGAACGATGCCAGATCTATTGGAGCTGCGATACAAAATGGTATCGGGGAGAACGCCACGAAGAAGATATTTGCTGTCCCCGGTGTAATTTTTATAGCGAGTGCTGCAAAGACTTAGAGCAAAAAGAAAAGTAGATTATGAGCAAAATATTAGAAATTAAGCAATACTCCAATCAAGTATTGCGTAAAAAATCTCATCGCGTAAAGAAGATTACTGAAAGAGAGCTGAGGATTTTTGAAAATATGCTCTCGACTATGCACCATGCTTCTGGGATAGGACTGGCTGCGCCGCAGATTGGCATCAATGAGGATCTTTTTGTTATTGATATCGGAGAGGGCCCAATTAAACTGGCTAATCCCGAAATTGTTAAGATTAAAGGCAAGGATGTAAGGGAAGAAGGTTGCCTCAGCGTGCCCGATATATTGGTGAAAGTAGCCAGGCCTTATGAGATTATTGTTAAAGGCATAAATGAGCAGGGGAAAGATGTAGAGATAAAGGCAAAAGGACTTTTAGCCAGGGTTATTTTACATGAGATAGACCATCTCAACGGTAAATTGATTGTGGACTATATGAATTTGTTTAAAAAACTAAGGTTTAAGGTATGTTCCAGGAAATCACGCGAGAGCTAAAAGAACATGCCCCTTTTACTATTATCGGGGCAATTACCGGCATAGTCATTATGCCGCTGTTTTATAAACTGCCATTTCATGCCGCTTATAATGTTTTTTATGTATTTCACCCCATCCATGTAGTCTTAAGCGCTTTAGTTACCGCCTCGATGTATCAACTGCACAAATGCGGGACCATCAGAGGTAAGTGTAACCTTGGCCTATTGCTTGTAATAGGCTATGTTGGCGCAATAGGGATAGCTACGTTGAGTGATTCACTGATCCCTTATTTAGGGGAAGCCTTATTAGATATGCCCAAGAGGCAGCTGCATCTAGGCTTTATTGAAAAGTGGTGGTTAATCAATCCTCTGGCCATTGGAGGAATTGCCATTGCCTATTTTCGGCCGAACACAAAGTTTCCACATGCCGGGCATGTTTTCTTAAGCACCTGGGCTTCGGTTTTCCATATTGTGATGGCCACCGGCACAGGCTTAAATTGGTTTTCCTATCTGATCATACTTCTCTTTCTCTTTGTAGCTGTGTGGATTCCCTGTTGTATCAGTGACATCGTCTTTCCGCTTTTATTTGTTAAACGCCGCTAACTTTTCGCTTGCTTTTCGGGATGAGAAAACATATAATAATTTTTCTAACAAGGAGGATAGATGGTAAGGGTTCAACGAGCTTTGATCAGCGTATCGGATAAAACGGGAATCGAAGATTTAGCCAGGGCGCTTAACGAATTTGGTGTGGAGATACTTTCTACCGGCGGAACGGCAAGCAGAATAAAAGACTTGGGTATTGCGGTGAAGGATGTTTCGGAATATACCGGTTTTCCGGAGATGATGAATGGCCGGGTGAAAACACTGCATCCCAAAATACACGGTGGACTTTTGGCCTTAAGGCAAAACCCCTCCCACATGGAACAGGCCCAAGCTCATAACATCAAGATGATTGATATGGTCGTAGTCAATCTCTATCCTTTTGAGAATACAGTGGCCAGGAAAGGCGTCGAGCTTTCTGAAGCCATAGAAAATATAGATATCGGTGGTCCTTCGATGCTCAGAAGTGCAGCAAAGAACTACCAGTCGGTAGCAGTAGTTACAGACCCCGCTACCTACCCCAGAATCATCAAGGAACTTAAGGAAAATAACGGCTCTCTTAGCGAGGAGACTATCAAGGGTTTGGCGGTAGAGGTTTTTCGCCGCACCTCAAAATATGATCGGGCGATATATAATTATCTCAGTTCTCAGATACCCAGAGCGGCTTTTGAGCCCGCGGATGTTACTGCTGCGCCGGAAAAAGAAGATTTTCCGAAAAACTTAAGTTTAAATTTTGAGAAAGTACAAGACCTAAGATATGGCGAAAACCCGCACCAGCAGGCAGCATTCTACAAAGATCCACAGGCAGAAGAAGCCGGCATAGCTCGTGCCCGGCAGCTGCAAGGAAAAGAATTGTCGTTTAATAACATCATTGATTTAAATGCCGCTATTGAAATAGTCAAGGAATTTGACTCACCAGCCGCTAGTGTGATCAAACACACCAACCCTTGCGGTGCGGCCTCGGCCGATACTTTAGTGCAGGCTTACATAGACGCTTTAGAATGTGATAGATTAAGCGCTTTTGGCAGTATCGTTGGCTTTAATGGGCCGGTAGAGAAGAAGCTTGCCGAGGTCATAATGAAGGAAGCAGACTTTGTGGAGTGTATCATTGCCACTGGTTTTGATCAGGAGGCTAAAGGTATCTTTGCCCGGAAGAAGAATCTGCGCCTTTTAGAAGTTCCCGATTTTAAACAGACCTCCGGGAGAGAAAAAGACTATAAGAAGGTAGTTGGCGGTTTGTTGGTCCAGGATATGGATTTAAAGATTGTCCAGGAACAAGATCTAGAAACGGTAACTAAGAAAGAGCTGACAAAAGAAGAATTGGATTCGCTTTTATTTAGCTGGAAGATTGTGAAACATGTGAGAAGTAATGCTATAGTTTTGTCTCAGGGCACAAAGACTGTGGGTATTGGCGCAGGACAGATGTCCCGGGTTGATTCGGTGTTAATTTCTTCGCGTAAGGCAGGAAGAAAGGCCGAAGGTTGCGTTTTGGCCAGCGATGCCTTTTTTCCTAAGCCGGATGCAATC
>JAMXCY010000054.1 GCA_024543015.1 Candidatus Omnitrophota bacterium
ATTATAGTCCATATAAATTTGTCTTTTGGTCATCATTTTCTTATCTATTCTACAATATCTCCAACTATAGGTTCAATCTCTATTCCTGATTTACGTAAATATGCAATCCCTTTCTCAATATCCTCCGGCTTGCCCTCCAGATCCAGGATCAGTTCTCCTACGGTCTCTGTAACATTTGCCCGACGAATGTTGGGTATAACGTCGAATTTTTTCGCCATGCGAAAAGTAACCGGCTCCTTGATTAACTTTTGAGGGAAAATCAACTTAACTATCTTTTTAGCCATCTTTATTCCTCCTTCTTTTGTCTTAAACTACAAAATTGTTCGTAGTCGATAAGTTTAGTTACTGTCGGTTTTTCTGAACAGACTGGACATTTGGGGTCTCGGGGCACCTTAACCTGTCGAAAAGAAGAATCCAAGGCATTAAATATTAAAAGCCTTCCTGTCAAAAGATTTCCTATCCCCAAGATATATTTTAAAACCTCATTGGCTTGCATTGTGCCAATTATCCCGGCCACTGCCCCCAGGATTCCTGCTTCCTGACAGCTGGGTACAAGTCCCGGTGGCGGCGGTTCAGGAAATAAACATCTATAACAGGCGCTTTCGCCTGGCAAAATTGTCATTGCCTGTCCGTCAAACCTGAATATCCCACCATGCACCAAGGGTTTGCCTGAAATAACACAAGCATCATTTACCAAATACCTGGTGGGAAAATTATCACTGCCATCTATTATAATATCATACTTGGCGATAATATCCATAATATTTTCGGAAGTGAGCCTAATCTGATCTGGAACAACCTCTGCATCCTGATTTATTGCATTCAGGGTATCTTTGGCTGAATCTACCTTGGTTCGGCCCAGATCAGCTGTGCTGTGCAGAATCTGCCTTTGCAAATTGCTAAGCTCAACTTTATCGGAATCTACGATACCTATTCTGCCTATCCCGGCAGAGGCTAAATATAAGGCTGCGGGAGAACCCAATCCTCCGGCGCCGATGATTAAAACCCGAGCATCGAGCAGTTTCTGTTGTCCCTTACCACCTATACGCGGAAGTAAAATTTGTCTTGAATAACGTTCAATTTGGTCTTCTCGTAATCCCATTATCTACCTCCGGCTATGGCAGGAATTATGGAGACTTCATCGCCGTCTTTTACCGGTGTGGCATCTTGTTGCAGGAACCGCACATCTTCCCCATTGACATAAATATTGATAAATTTACGCACCAAACCTTTTTCATCACAAATCCTCTCTTTAATGCCGGGAAAGTCTTTTTCTAAGGCGTCGATTAACTCCTTTATATTAGTACCACCTGCCTCAACCTCTTCTTTACTCTGGGTTAATTTCTGAAGCGGCGCAGGAATTCTTACTTTAATTGACATCTTGGTCTCCTCCCTCTTTATTTATTTTTTACGTTCTCTTCAAATGAAGAAATACTGGGTTTAATTTTTATTGGTTTGCCTATCTTTGCGATAATTGCCTCTTGAGTCTTCAAGCCATTTCCGGTTATACAGACAACTATTGATTCATCTTTAGGAATCCTTCCCTGTTCAATTAACTTTTTTGTAACTCCTAGAGTTACTCCCCCGGCTGTCTCAGTAAATATTCCCTCTGTTTCGGCCAGAAGTTTAATTGCTTCTACTATTTCTTCATCTGATACATCTTCGGCCCAGCCAGCGGTTTTCTTTACTGTGTCCACAGCATATATGCCATCTGCGGGGTTACCAATTGCTAGAGACTTAGCAATAGTATTGGGCTTAACTGGCTTGATTATTTCAGAATTTTCTTTTACCGCAGTAACTATGGGGGCACAACCCGTAGCCTGAGCAGCATAAATTTTGCTATTCACTCTATCGATCAACCCTAATTTTTGGAATTCTTTCAACCCCTTCAAGATTTTAGTAATCAGAGAACCACCGGCGCAAGGAACAATAATATGTTTAGGTGTCTGCCAGCCCAACTGTTCGGCAATCTCATATCCGTATGTCTTTGAACCTTCAGCGTAGTAAGGGCGAATATTTATGTTCACAAAGGCCCATTTATATCTGGTGGCAATTTCAGAACAGAGCCTATTGACTTGATCATAATTTCCATCAACTGCTATCAAAACAGGATGATAAATCAAGGTCCCTACCACCTTGCCCATTTCAAGGTCGGCAGGAATAAAGATATATCTTTTAAGATTGGCAACAGCTGCTTGGGCGGCAACAGAATTGGCTAGATTTCCGGTAGATGCACAAGCAACCGTATGAAAACCAAATTCTTTTGCCTTAGATAAAGCCACGGCCACCACTCTATCTTTAAATGAAAGTGTGGGATGGTTTACTGAATCATCTTTAATATATAACTTTTTAACACCTAAGACCTTTTCTAAATTTTTAGCCCTGACCAAAGGAGTAAAACCAGAATTCAGGCCATCGGTAGCTTCTCCATCTATAGGTAAAAGCTCTCTATAACGCCAGAGATTTTTGGGCCTGGATTCTATTAACTGCCTGGTGAGCTTTTTCTTTATTCGCTCATAATCGTAATTTACCTCCAGAGGCCCAAAGCAATATTCACATACATACAAAGGCTCTTTTGGATATTCTCTAGCACATTCCCGGCATTTTAATCCCTTGACATAACTCATGTCGTCTTCCCCCGATTACTTTTTCTTCACTATTCAAAATGAATCTCGTTTTTAGAAGGCGGTTTTGGGCTTTCGATTATCTTATCTTTTAATTCTTTTCGCAATGTTTTGACAAAAGAATCCCACTTTGCGGGAATCTGCAAGATAGTCCCTATCCTTGTTCTACCGTACCCAACGCCATTTTCTTTATACCATTTTGTTATTATTTCTATAAACCTTGGCACATCCTGATCAGAAACGAATTCCGCTATTTTATGGCCGGCAATGGGATGTCTACCATGCCTTCCTCCCACTCGGACTACCCATCCCTTCATCTCTTCTTGCCAACTGTCCGTAGGGCAGGCGCGGATGCAATCTCCGCAATAAAGGCATTTCTCGGGATTATATATGGGCTTTCCGGTCTCAACATCGCTTTCGATAGCGCCCTCCGTACAGGCCTTTGAGCATATGCGGCAGCCGATACAGGTCTCTTCGTTCCAGTCCGGTTTTACCGCACCTTGAAAACCCAGGTCATTTTCATTGGTTCTGGCGCAATCAATGGGACAACCCGAGAAAGAGATCTTGAATTTATGGGCAAATTCCATGCCGAAATATTTCTCATCAACCAATTTTACCATCTTCTGGGTATCCATAAGCCCATTGGGGTTATATTCGCAACCCGAACAAGCGGTAGGAACCCTTAGTCTCGGGCCGCAGGAGGCCACCTTTTGGCCTTTCTTTTCGAGTTCCGCATAAATAGCCTTAAAGTTGCGGTAATCTACATACGGCAGTTCGATCGACTGTCTGAAAGATAAATGCACATAGGCGCTGGCATATTTTTTGGCTACTTCCAAAATCTTTTCTAACTTCGAAAGGGGCACCCTGCCTCCGGGACAACGGAGCCTAACGGTAAACATATCCTTTTGTCTCTGTTTAATCAAACCGCCCGATTTAAGAGTATTGAAATCTATTTCGCCCGTTTTCCCTTCTATAGTAGTATCTACCTTTACTTTATTTTTCTTATCTTCAATAAACTTATCAGCCATCTTTTCTGCCTCCTTTCTTTATTAGAAGTTTAAAACCGCCGTCTGGAAGTTTTTCTACTTTTATAATCTTATGGCCTTCTTCCTTGATTGAACGGGGAACATTTTTCATAGGTTCTCCGTCATCTAGTATTACCTCCAAAATTTGTTTGTCCTGCATCTCTTCCAATTTCAGTTTCGTCTTAACAAAGTTAAGAGGACAACTTACCCCTTTAAGATTTAGTCTCTTGTTGATATTCTCCGTCATCTTTATATCTCTTCTTCACGCCTCAAAATACTGCTCCATGGAAAAATATCTTTCTCCTGTGTCGGGCAAGATTACAACTACTAACTTGCCCTTACCTAAATCTTTGGCCACCTTTAATGCTGCAAAAACCGAAGCCCCGGACGATATCCCCACAAGCAGGCCCTCTTCTTTAGCCAATCTCCTTGAGGTCTTAAACGCCTCGTTGTCAGCAACCTGGATTATCTGATCAATTACATCCCTGTTTAGAATCTCCGGAACAAAACCTGCGCCAATACCCTGGATTTTGTGAGGGCCGGGTTTCTCTCCAGATAAAACCGCGCTCCCCCTGGGCTCAACCGCTACTATCTTAATCTCTGGATTCTGTTTTTTTAAGACCTCGCCGACTCCGGTAATAGTCCCGCCTGTACCTATTCCAGCGACAAAGGCATCAACTTTTCCTTCAGTAACCTCTAATATCTCCTGCGCTGTTGTCTGGCGATGAATTTTGGGGTTGGCTTCATTTTTAAACTGCTGAGGCATAAAACTGTTTGGTGTTTTCTTCAATAGCTCCTCTGCCTTTTTTATTGCACCCTGCATCCCTTCTGCGCCAGGAGTAAGAACTATTTCGGCCCCATAGGAGCTAAGAATATATATCCTTTCCAAACTCATTGTCTCTGGCATTGTCAGGAGACATTTATAACCTTTTACCACTGCGACCATCGCTAAGCCTATCCCGGTATTGCCGCTGGTTGGTTCAATTATGGTTGAACCCCGCTTCAGCAGTCCCTTTTTCTCTGCATCCTCAATCATAGAAAGGCAAATCCTGTCTTTAACGCTGCCTCCCGGATTAAAAGATTCAAGTTTCGCCCAAACTTCAGCTGTATCTTTTTCAACCATTTTATTCAGTTTTACCACAGGAGTCTGCCCGATCAGTTCTAATACATTTTCTGCTACCTTTTCTGAAAAAGGTAAGCCGCCGCCCATGTAATATACAAACTCCAGCCTATCCTCTGGCTTAAGAGTAGTCTGAGCATACTGATCTCTGCTAAGAATCTTCTCATTCAGTTCCACGGTAACAACTTCCGGCCTAATCTTTTTGCTTGTGAGAAGTTCGGAAACTTTCATATTATTCTTAAGCTCTTCTTCTTTTCCATTTAAGTAGATAGTCATAGTCATTTCCTCTCTATTTTTTTCAATACTCTATCGAGGACTTCTTCTGTCTTTTTAATATCCTTAAAGCTATGTGCCGTAGATAAAAAGTTTGCCTCAAAACTAGAAGGAGAAAGATATATCCCTTCTTTTAATAGGCCGTGATAAAGGCGGTTAAATAAATTTGTACTTCGAGAAAAGATGCTAAAGATTGAGCCGATGTAATTAACTTTGAGTTTTATTTTATTCTGCCGAGCCTTTGCTTCTATAGCCTCGCATAATTGTTTTGTCTTCTTCTGTAGGGCTAGATAAGGTTTGTTTTTCTTTAATATCTTTAAAGTAGTTATTCCTGCTGTAACCGCCAGGGGATTACCCGATAATGTGCCAGCCTGATAGACTTTTCCTTCTGGTGCTAAAAACTGCATAATTTCAGTTCTTCCGCCAAAGGCACCCACCGGCAGACCTCCCCCGATAATTTTTCCTAAGCAAGTTAAGTCTGGTTTGATATTAAAGAATTCCTGCGCTCCGCCAAGGCTAAGCCTAAAACCAGTAATAACCTCATCAAAGATAAGCACTATATTATATTTATCAGCTATTTTTCTTAAAGCCTGCAAAAAACCATCTTTTGGCAATATCACTCCGCAATTTGCGGCCACCGGTTCCACTATTATTGCAGCCAAGTCTTTTTGATAAGCCTTAACCGCCTCTTGGAGCTTCTTAATATCATTATAAGGAAGCACAACTGTGTGCTTAGTAAAGTCTTTGGGTACACCCAAGCTATTAGGTATCCCCAATGTGGCTGCACCTGAGCCGGCCTCTGCCAAAAGATAATCTGCATGGCCGTGATAAGAACCGGCAAATTTTACGATTTTATCTTTTCCGGTATAGCCCCTGGCCAGCCTGATGGCACTCATTACTGCTTCTGTGCCTGAATTAGTCAACCTAACCTGCTCTATAGAAGGTATGGCCTCGACAATAATCTTGGCTAATTCTGTTTCTAACTTCGTAACAGTACCAAAACTTGTTCCACTTTTTACTGCCTGCTCCAGAGATCCAACCACTTCTGGATGGGTATGGCCCAGAATCAATGGCCCCCAAGAAAGACAGTAATCTATAAATTCTTCCCCGCATTCATCATAAATCCTTGAACCAGAGGCGCGCTTAACAAATACCGGGTATCCGCCCACAGCCTGAAAAGAGCGTACCGGACTGTTTACGCCACCGGGTATAAACTTTTTAGCTTCACTAAAAAGCTTGTCGTTCATTAGTTTAACCATTTTGCTGCCTCTTTTGCCCAATATGTAATTATAAAATCGGCACCGGCCCTTTTAATAGAGGTAAGGACTTCAAGCGCCAATTGTTTTTCTTTATCGCTATCTCCAGCCGCCAATTTCTTGATCATGCTATACTCTCCACTCACATTATATGCGGCCAAAGGGACATTAAATTTCTGTTTTACCCGCCAGATGATATCTAAATAGGCCAGGGCCGGTTTAACCATCACTATGTCCGCGCCTTCTGCTAAGTCCTGCTCGATCTCTTTTAAGGCCTGCTCAGGATTGCGATAGTCCAGCTGATAAGCCTTGCGATCACCGAAACGAGGCGCCGAATTGAGCGCTTCCCGAAAAGGACCGTAGAAATTGGAAGCATATTTAGCCGAATAAGCCAGGATCCCTGTATCCTTGAATCCATTCTTATCTAAAGTTGTCCTGATTGCCCTGACTTGTCCGTCCATTATTGCTGAGGGTCCCACAAA
>JAMXCY010000055.1 GCA_024543015.1 Candidatus Omnitrophota bacterium
CCGAACCTAATCAAGATAAAATGATTAATCAACCAGGTGCTCGAGGCGGTAATGGTCATCACAAAGGTTACCGCCATACCCATATGTAGAGCCGGACCGATGCGATTGGATACACCCAGGAAAGGACAGATGCCTAAAAAGTAGGTCAGCACAAAATTATTAATTACTGCTGCCGAAATAAATATCAAAAAAAGATCCATCTACCCCTCTAAACAGTATGGCAACTGGGCCCGGAGGACCCTGCTGCCTTTTTTCTTCCTGAGACAAGATTAAATATCCCGATTAATATCCCTAAAGTCAAAAACGCACCCGCAGGCGAAACCATAATTACCCAGCGTTCAAAATTCTCACCTAAAATCTCTACTCCCAATAAACTACCCATGCCTAAGATTTCCCGGATCGCCCCCAAAAGGAGCAAGGCCAGGGTGAAGCCCAGACCCATTCCCAAGCCATCAAACAGCGAACGCGGAAGAGGATTTTTAGAAGCAAAGGCCTCGGCCCGGCCAAGAATAATGCAGTTGACCACAATCAACGGCACATACGGACCCAGGGCCTTGCTCAGCTGTGGAAACTGGGCCTTCAAGAAAAGGTCAACTACAGTAACAAAGGTAGCGATAAAGACCACAAACACAGCTATGCGCACCTGATGCGGGATTGCCTTGCGCACAAGAGAAACAACGATATTTGAACATAGCAGCACAAAAATAACGGCCAAGCCCATAGTCAGCCCGTTGATTACGGAATTGGTGACGGCAAGTGCCGGACACATCCCCAGAAGAAACTTAAACACCGGATTCTGCTTCCATAACCCTTTAAGGAAGTCTCCCCAGAGACTATAAATTTTTGTCATCTTACTATTCTTGCTCCTTGAGCAGCTTTTTTATTGTGCTTATTTTTTGGTCAATGATATCTACCACTGCCTTTGAGGAAATCGTCGCTCCAGTAATTGCTTGCACTGTAGGCTGTTTTGTCTCTTTTGCCTTGCCCAGCTTAATTTTTTCGGAGATGGCTAAACCCTGAAACTGCTTCCGAAAATCATCTTCAGTAATCCGGCCACCTAAGCCCGGCGTCTCGATGCTCTCTAAGATTTGAATATTTTGGAGCCGGTTGAAATCTTGAGCCACGCCAACCATAATCTTAATCTCTCCCTGATAGCCACTTCCTGCGGCTAAAAAGGCCAACCCTATCTTTTTGCCTCTTTTATCTAAGCCTTGATAGATGACCACATCTTCCAACTTTATTTTTTTGTAGTCAACTGCATCCGGCAAAACTTTAAACACTGCCTGACTTAAAGACTCTAAACCTCTACTCTCTATCGCGGGCGCGGTCTGTTGATCGACAAAGGTCAAAAACCCGCCTGAGAGCAGGCCGACTATGGTTAAAACAGCAATCATCTTCAGCGAAGAGTTAAACACTATTCTTTCTTTTGCCCCCAAACCTTACCGGCAGCACAAAACGATCAATTAAAGGAACTAAGGCATTCATTAAAAGAATTGAATACATTACCCCCTCAGGCAGGCCGCCCCAGAAACGGATTAACATCAAAATAACCCCGCAGCCAACAGCAAAAATCCACTTACCTTTCCTGGTTACAGGGCTACTCACCATATCTGTGGCCATAAAGAACGCACCTAAGATTAAACCTCCGGCCAAAAGATGCCAGAGGGGATCAGCAAATTTTTCCGGGTTGATTAACCAAAACGCCCCGCTTAAGAGAACTACTGTGCCCATAAAGCCGGCCGGAATGCGCCAATCGATAATCTTCTTCAGTAAAAGGAAAACCGCCCCGATTAATATCGCCAGCGCTGAAGTCTCACCTAAAGAACCGCTGATGTTGCCTAAAAACAGAGCCTGGTGAGCAACTAAACTTTGGGCAAATTTCATCTGGGCTAAGGGTGTTGCGCCGGTAACAGCATCGAGGTTAAAAGGAAGGGTCCAGCTGGTCATTAAGGCCGGGAAGGCCGCCATTAAAAAGGCCCGACCTAGGAGTGCGGGATTAAAAATATTATATCCCAGGCCACCGAAAATCTGCTTTCCCAAGACAATGGCAAAGACAACTCCCAATGCTGCTGCCCACAGTGGTAAGTTCGGCGGCAGGGTTAAGGCCAAAAGCAACCCGGTAATCATGGCACTGCCGTCAAGGGCTGTGGTATTTTTCTTTCTCAATTTTTGAAAGATATACTCGCTAAAAACAGCAGTAATGATACAGACCACGATTAATTTGACTGCTAATAAACTAAAGAAATATACGCTGGCAATCACTACCGGAATGAGGGCAATAAGCACTGCATACATTATTTTTGGTATATCTTCCGGTGTCCTGATGTGCGGGGCCGCCGAAACTAAAAGGTATTTTTCGCTCATTTTTTCTTCTTTTTTTGCTCGGCAATAATTTTCTGTTTGGCTAACTTGATTATCTGTACTAACGGTCTTCCTGCGGGGCAGAGATAGGTACAACTGCCGCATTCAACACAG
The DNA here is from genome assembly GCA_024543015.1 of Candidatus Omnitrophota bacterium. Lineage (GTDB taxonomy): Bacteria > Omnitrophota > Gorgyraeia > JAFGHF01 > JAFGHF01 > JAMXCY01. Next base: position 2,476 of record JAMXCY010000055.1, read on the forward strand.
TCTAAGGCGCCTAATTCTGCGCATTTCTCCCATATTTCCCGCTCGCCATAGGTCCCCAAATAAAGCGGTAAATGGCCCATCGGGCAATTATCAACACAACGGCCGCATTTAATGCAAGGGTTGGCCTCTTCCAGAGCCAGTTCATCTTTATTTAAAAGTAGTATCCCTGAGGTGCCTTTAATCACCGGCACATCCAGGGTAGCTTGAGCAATTCCCATCATTGGCCCACCCATGATTACCTTCTCAACGCCCTCATTGGACCCACCGCATTCCTGGATAACCTCAGCAAATGTTGTGCCCAGCTTTACCTCTAAGTTTTGCGGGTGAGCCACACCGCTACCGGCCACAGTAACTATCCTCTTGATTAAGGGTAGGCCCTGTTTAAGCGCGCAAGCTGTAGCGTATGCTGTACCCACATTATTTACGACCACCCCTATATGTAAAGGTAATTTACCTAAGGGCACTTCTCTATTTAAGATAGCCTTAATTAATTGCTTCTCAGCGCCCTGGGGATACTTGGTCTTTAATACTACTACTTCTATATCTTTATCTTTTTCTGGAAGCGCCTTAAGCAGCTTAATGGCTTCGGGCTTATTATCTTCAATGCCAATGCATCCTTTTTTTACGCCCAGGGCCTTCATCAAAGCGCGCATCCCATAAATAACCTCATCGGTCCTCTCTAAAAGGAGCCGGTAGTCGCAGGTTAAATAAGGTTCACACTCGGCGCAATTTAAAATGAAGGCATCGATTTTATTCTTAAGGGGCGGAGATAGCTTAATATGAGTAGGAAAGGCCGCACCACCCATACCCACAATGCCTGCTTCCTTAACAATTGCCTTAATCTCATCGGCACTCAGAATAGAAAGGTCTCCCTTGGGCTTGATGCCTTCATCTAAGGCATTAGTTCCGTCATTCTCAATAATTATGGCAAGAGAGCTTGCGCCTGCCGGATGAGGGCTGGATTGAATGGATACTACTTTGCCGGCTATGCTCGAATGTATGGGGCAAGAGATAAAACCCTGGGCCTGACCGATCTTCTGCCCTATTTTTACCGAATCACCTACTAAAACATTAGCAGAAGCGGGGCTACCGACGTGCTGAGATAAAGGAATGATGACTCTCTGGGGATCTGGAGCCTTTTTGATTGGTTGAGAGGCAGTCTGCTCTTTGTGATCAGCAAGATGAACCCCTCCTTGAAAAGTCTTAGCCAACGTGTAACCTTTTCCTGTAGGGGTCGCATTTATGCGACCCAAATGGCAATTTTAACATAATCCTGAAAGTTTGTCTATCTAGATTTTCTGATCAGTGACAGCATCCGCCACTGTCTTTTTCTTTACCCATATACTTCATCGGTTCCGCATCAAACTTTTCCTTGCAAGCTGCGGCACAAAAGTAGAAGGTCTTGCCCATATGTTCTGAAGTCGCAGCTGCCTTATCTTTCTCAACTGTCATCCCGCATACAGGATCTTTAGTTTCGTGTTCCATCTCTTTTCCACCTCCATCCATTGGTTTTCTTGAACCTCCGCAACAACCGCCTTTTTTAAACATCCAAAACAGAAACACAATTCCCAGTATAATCCAAATCACATTGCCCATTTTAATCACCTCTCATCTTTGTTATGTCCGTTGTGCCCGCCTCTCATCATTAGCAGATGTCCTAAGGGGCAGAGTAGAATTAGTAGCAAAAAAAGCAGGTTGCTGGATATGCCAAATTTTACCAAAACCAGAATTAACAGGATCGGCACCAGGCAACAGATAAGCATAATCAGCATATGCCGGTTAGGCTTTGAACCCTGACCTTTTTCCATATCTCCTACCTCCATAGTTGTGTAACTATTTTAATCGAGCTTTATTTTTCTTAGGCGATTGGCATTGGTCACCACCGATATGGAGCTGGTGGCCATAGCAATCTCAGCAATAACCGGATGCAGCAAACCCAAAATAGCTATGGGTATAGCTGCGGTATTGTAGCCATAGGCCCAGTAGAGGTTTTGCTTAATCTTCTTGAAAGTTGCCCGGGAAAGCTTAATAGCCTTGATCACAGCGGATAATTCTCCACTGACCAGGGTCACATCAGAGGCCTCAATGGCAATATCAGTTCCGGTGCCAATGGCTATGCCCACATTGGCCTGGGTTAGAGCCGGGGCATCGTTAATCCCGTCACCGACCATAGCGACTATCCCTACTTTCTCCTGCAGGCGTTGGATCTCCGCTACTTTCTGATCCGGCAGCACCTCGGCTAAAACTCGACTTATCCCCACCTTCTTGGCTATAGCTTCTCCGGTGCGCTGATTGTCCCCGGTTAAGATAACAGTTTTTAATCCCATTTTTTCCAACTCAGCAATAGCAGCTACAGAGCCTTCTTTTAGCGTATCGGCCACAGCAATAACTCCGGCTATGCGCCTCTGGCAAGCCACTAACATTGCTGTCTTAGCCTCATCCTCAAGCCGCCTTAAGGTTTCTTCTATTGAAGAAGTCAATTCTATTCCTTGCATCAACTTACGGCTGCCGATCAAAACTTCTTTTCCCTCAACTTTGGCCTTTACCCCTTTGCCGGCTACAGCCTCGAAATCTTGGGGAGAAATAAGTTCTATTCCCTTCTCCCGGGCGCCTCTTACTATCGCCTGGCCTAGAGGGTGTTCGGAAGCATTTTCTACGCTGGCAGCTAAACGCAAAAGCTCCTCCTCTTTAAATCCATCCATAGCCACAATGTCAGTTATTTCTGGTTTGCCCTTAGTAATGGTGCCGGTTTTATCAAAAACAATAGTGTGGACATCTTTAAGCGTCTGGATAGCTGCGCCCTCCCGGATAAGAACGCCATTTTCTGCACCTATCCCGCTTCCCACCATCAAGGCAGTAGGTGTAGCCAGACCCAAGGCGCAGGGGCAGGCAATCACTAACACAGCTACAGTAGCAATCACGGCTAAGGAAATAACATTAAGGTCGGGGTTGACCCAGGGGATAAACCCTTGTGCCCAGATAAGAATTCCGGAGAAGAACCCCGGGAATAAAAACCAGGCTAAAAAAGTCATCAAGGCGATACCAATAACTGTGGGCACAAAGTAGCTGGTAACCTTATCGGCAAATTCCTGAATCGGGACCTTGGAGCCCTGACATTCTTCAACCATTTTGATAACCTGCGAGAGGAAGGTATCCTTTCCTATTTTAGTTGCCTTCACCTTTAACAACCCCTGTTGGTTTATGGTTGCTCCGATTACTTCATCACTTACCTTTTTATTTACCGGCATTGACTCACCCGTAGCCATCGACTCATCAATAGCACTTTTGCCTTCAATTATCACACCGTCGGTGGGTATCTTCTCTCCCGGCCGAACTACCATAATATCATTAAGTTTTACTTCTTCTATAGCGATTTCTTTCTCCTGGCCATCAATTAGGATATGAGCAGTTTTTGCCCCCAATTCGAGCAACTTTTTAATTGCCTGAGAGGCCCGGCCCTTAGCCTTGGCCTCTATATATCTACCGGTCAGATGGAAGGCCATAATCATCGCTGCCACTCCGGCATAGTTGGCTACAGGAACAAATAGAGAGGCCAGGCCCGTAATATAGGAAGCAGATGTCCCCATAGCAATCAGCACATCCATATTAGCGCTGATATGTCCAATTGCTTTAGCTGCCGAACGCAAGGTAGTCCAGCCCAAGATAAATACCACCGGGGTGGCCAGAATAATTAACCCTAAATCATAGATGAATTTACTGGGCCAGGCAACTCCGGTAACCATCTCCGGAATCATCCAGATAACTATGGGCAGGGTAAAGACCCAAGACCAAAACATCTTGCGTTGAGCCCGCTGCATCATCCGCTCTTCTTGGCCTTCTTTGGCTAGTTCTTCTACAACATGATATCCAGTTGATTCCACTACTCCTTCAAGTTCTTGAAAGGAGATTTGAGAAGAGTTATAAAAAATAACTGCCTTCTCAGTAGCAAAATTGACATTGGCTTCGGTCACACCCTTGGCCTTCTTCAGTGCTCCCTCGATAGTCTGGGCACAGGAGGCACAACTCATCCCGCCAATCTTCAAGGTCGCCTTTTTATTGGCCATATCTGCTCCCTTTTAAAAGCAACACTAGTCCAACCAAATTTAAACCCACGACCAAGAAACAGGTCATCGGTATCCCGATAATCGGCAGTAAAAATATAGTAGTCAGAATTGCCCCCAGACAGGAGCCGAACA
>JAMXCY010000056.1 GCA_024543015.1 Candidatus Omnitrophota bacterium
GGGGCCAAAAGATTCTAAAGCCATCTTGAGCATAGTAGCTGATTTTACGCCACTGATATCCACAAAGATATTTTTCAAAATAGCTGAAGGGACAGCTCCTAAATCCTGCACAATATTTCTTCTGCGCAACATCAAATAAGTGGCATCAAAGCGGTCGATTAAAAACGGAACCACACCGGCAAAGTGAACAAAGACAATCTTGAGATTTTTCAACCGGCTTAATAAACCAGACATCATTAATCTTCCCGCAGACATAGTAATATCAAAGAGATACTCCACAACGGGCATTAAAAGAGGGTCCTTGACCCGCGAGGAACCAATAGGATTAATAATCTGGGAGTGCACAAAAATAGGCAGTTTTTCTTTTTCCGCTTTTTCAAATACCGGTAGAAAACTTTCCTCGTCTAAATATTTTCCCTCATAGCTTGAGGCCAAAGAAAGACAAGATAAGCCTAACTCTTTTATCCTCTCGATTTCCTGGACCATATCTCCGGGCCTGTCTGCAGGCAAGATTCCCGCCCCGATCAGGCGCTGGGGATGCTCTTTTACCTTCTTAGATATTGCTTTATTGTAAATATCGCACAACCTGGACCAGCCCCCCAGATTCAGGTGCGCATCTGATGTAGGATAAAGCAGAACTGCCTTCTCTACTCCCGAGTTATCCAGTGTCTGAAGTAGTAAGTCAATGTCTGACCAGCCTTGTCGGAAAAATGTGGTTTTTTCTGCTACTTCAGGCGGCATCCAATGACTGTGGGCATCCCAAATCTTAGACATTTTATATGTGCAATTTTCCTTCCACTGCCCCTGCTTCCCACTGAGGAATGTGATTCATTACATCCTGAAAACACTTTTTAGCCAGAGGGTCAAAATTGCTCTCCAATATGCGGTGAATCCGGCCTGGTTTACTAAAAAATTCCCGCATACACCAGGCCCCTAACCTGCCTAGGTCCTCAATAGAAAGATGGTTGGTAGGAACCACCGGATGCAAGAAATCCCATTTTAAGACATCAATATTTTTCGGGTCAATCCATCCCTTCTGCACACCATCATTCCATATTTGTGAACCAGGTGGCGGAGTCAGATAACCAATCCAAAGTATGTCCGGATCAAGTTCATCCGCAAAAGCAAATCTATCCTTAATAATCTGTTCGGTGTCGTAATCAAAACCGATCATGATATCGCCGACAATAGCAATATCATTACGGCGTAAAACATCGATAGTTTTATAAATCTGCTCTACGGTTACACCTTTAGCTAACTTTCTCAATTCCTGGTCGCTGGCTACCTCTATGCCAAAGACACCCATAAACATCCCGGCCTTTTTCATTAAAGGAATATCTTGTTCTGCCTTGACCCAGTCGCTGGCGCAACCAAGACTAACCCACTTCATATTTAACCCACGTTTTAATTTTTCCTCACAAAACTCTTTTGCCCTTGTACCATTAACATTAAAGTTATCTTCCTGAATAACTATAACCTTAACCCCGAATTTTTTTTCCAGCAACTCCACTTCATCCACTACACGTTTTGCTGATTTGGCCCGCCATTTATAAAAATGTTTCAACGCGCGGGGGTCGTGTTCGCTCCACTCATAGCAAAAGGTACAGCCGTGCGGGCACCCCCGGGAAGTAACAATTTCGGCAAAGGGCTTCCAAAAAGTATGTCCGACATATTTTTCCATCGGAAATAAATCATATGCTGGAAGCGGCAAGGTGTCCAAATCAGCGATTAGTTCGCGTACCGGCCCAAAAATTACCTTGCCATTCTCTCTGGAAGCAAGACCTGGAATATCTTTAAAATTGGTTTTGCCTTTATTTAAAGCATCTGTTAAATCGTTAAAAGTAACTTCTCCCTCCCCCATGACCACAAAGTCTATGGCCGGATTTTGCTGGAGGCTCTCCTTACTTAAATAGGAATACCATAATCCACCCACCGCAATCTTTACTTGCGGCAGGACCTTTTTTATTCTTTTGGCTGTCTGATCAAAATACCATTGCACAGCAAACCCACCATAAGAATGCAGCACATCTCCTAAAACTACAACTTCCGGGTTCTTCTCTTTGATAATTTCTATCATTTTATCCATGGGGATTTCTAGCACCTTACAATCTAAGACCTCAGGCTCGATGGTCCCCTGTTCCCGGGCATATGCTGCCCAATGGGCGTGCATCTGATTAGCGGCCACATGATGGCCATGTGTAGCCCAGGAACCTAATTGCGGCGTGACAAATAATACTTTCATTGAAACCTCCTTATTTGGGGTGTTGTTGGGCAAAAGGGATAACCGGTTTTACCCAGGGAGTCTTCTGGTTGATTACGGCCAGTTCTAACGGACAGACATTCGCAGGAACAGTTAGGGCAAATATCACCGCATCCTCTATGGATTGAGTAGAGATTAAACGCTCTTTCTGCTCTCTAGTTATTTCAGCAAGTTTCCCGGTCAAATCGGTATCAGTAACTCCGGGCATAATCGCCGTAACCTTAATCCCGTGGTCGCGCATCTCCCAAAACAGTCCTTTAGAAAAGGCCCGCAGGCCGACCTTTAAAGAGCTATACACCAAAAAGCTACGCGGTACTGGTTCAACTAAGACTGACCCGGAAACCATATTGATAATTGCCCCTGATTTATTCTCGATCATCTGGGGAATTACCAGGCGGCTCAACCGGACATATCCTAAATAATTGGTATGGGCTAAACGTTCTAAGTCTTCTAAGGGTTGCCTTTCAAATGGATATTGGCTGGAGACGCCAGCATTATTAATTAAGATGTCAATTTTTCCTAACTGATCTTGAGAGACTTTAACTAAATTTTCTAAATCGGCTAATCGAGAAACATCACAAGAGACGCCAAAGACTTCTCCGCTTTTCTCTTTCTTTAATTCGGCAACTGTCTGATCTAATGCAGACTGTCTGCGCGCAGCCAGAACCAAATTAATCCCCTCTTGGGTCAGCCTTCTAGCAATTGCCTTGCCAATACCTTTACTTGCCCCGGTAATAATAGCATTTTTGCCCGCCAGCTTATTCATCTTTTAGCCTCCCGAAGAATTAATTTCTTGTTCAAGAGCAACAGCATCAATAAACAAAAACCAAAAAACATAAACCCTAAATTAAAGCCCCTCTGGGCCAAAACCCCACCTAAAACTGCCCCCAGCCCGCCAGAGATAAATCTCACCGAACTGTTTAAACTGGCCGATTCATAAAGATGCTGATGCGGCAAGTCAGTCAAGAATGTAGAAATTCCAGCATGATTGAAGGTCCAACCTAAGCCCCAGACAAACATAATGATAAAAAGAAAGAATAAAGCATTCTTAAATAAAAGCGAAATCAGCGTAGCTAACATTAAACTAACGCCTATATTGACCACCTTGATTCTGCCTAACCGATCAGCTAAAACTCCCCCTAAAGATTCACCAAAAATACCGCTTAAGGATATTGTGGTTAAAAGCATACTAATCAGAAATTGTTCCAGGCCATAAATTGTGGAAAAATAGACACCCAACCATTGCCTGATTCCGTGATAAATAAAACTAATCAGGAAAATATACACAAATAAACGAAAGATTTTTTTGTCAGAGAGCACTTGGAAATAATTGAATTTTATTTTCTTTTTTTCCACAGTAAGTTCAGGAAAATAAAAATAAATTCCCAAACAAACTAAAATACCCGCAAATGCTGGTAAAAGAAAAATCCATCGCCAAAAGATTAGACCGCTTAAAAACAATCCTAAAAGAGAAGAAATAAAAGTAAGGCTAAAGAAACCTCCTACTCTTTTACCTCTTTCTTGAGCCTCGGTGGTCTGAGCAAGCAGAATTAAACTTAAAGGTATAATTGCGGAACCAGAAATTCCAGCTAAAATCCTGGCGGAAAAAAGTAGATATATATTTGGGGCAATACCCGCAGTAAGATTAGCTAAAGAAAAAAAGCCGAGAGATAAGAAAAGTATCTTTTTGTAATTTGCACCCTTGGCCAGCGGACCATAGATTAACGCCCCCAACCCATAAGACAACATATAAAGCCAGATAATTTTACCGGCAAAGAATTCATCTACACCAAATGTCTGGGCAACTGCCGGAACTAATGCTGAGGCAGCGGCTACATTGAAAGAAAGAACAAAACTAGCTGAAACGATAATCAGAAAAGTGAACCTGTTTATGCTTGTGACTCCTGTTCAATAATGCGCTTAAAAATCTGTAAATTTTCTTGCGAATGTTTATTAATCAATCCTTCAACCTGGCGATCATTAAATTTAGCTTTCTGATCCATTGCGAAATCTTGAATCCAGCTCATCAGTATTCCTTGCGGGGTTGGCGTATAAAGCCAGATAATCTTCATATATTGAAAGGGGAATTCTGGAGGAAGCTTTTGGGCGTAAGCAAAATTATAATCTTTAAACAACAGCCGAAAAGACTGCCAAGAATGACCTTGATCATCGGTTAAGCGAAAGGTAAGTTTATTGCCTTCGCGCTTTAAAATCTTGGCCTCTTTATATTCGCCACCGAATAATTCTGTCCAGCGCTCAATATCATTAGAGATGTCAAAGACCTTATCATAGGGCGCATTAATCAAAATAGAATTAGCCGTATGAGCCATTGTTTTGCCTCCTTCATTTCCTTTTTTGGCTTATTATTCGATTATGGCAACGACGCGGGCGAAACTTGCGCCTACATCTTTTATTCTAACTGGAAAACAGGCAAGCTTAAAACCAAACGGCTGGGGTAACTTATCTAAATTAGCTAAACGCTCAATATGCGCATATTCTCTATTGCGGCCGCAAAAATGGGCTGGCCAAAGAACAGTTTTGTCTTTCTGGGATAAAAAGTCTTTGAGCATCGCCGGATATGGACGGTCAAACCCTAAACTATCAATTCCGATGACCCGGATACCTTGCTCCCAAAACCACTCTATCGCCTGAGCGCTTACTCCACAAAATTTACGCATGTAGTCTTTTGTGCCAAAATATTGATCCGCTCCCGTATGTAAAAGCACAATATCTTTTGCCTTTAATTTATAATTTATTTTGTGCAGTGCTGCTGTAACATCTTCTTTCGTGATCACCTCGGCTGGTCTTTTATCAGTCAAATCTAATACGACCCCATCAGCATAGAACCAATCCAGGGGTAAGTCCTCAATCTTTTTAGAGTCTTTTCCCTGGCATCTTGTGCCAAAATGAAAGGGGGCATCGACATGGGTTCCGGTATGCACACTACAATAGAGCATCTCTAAAGAAAGAAATTCTTCGTTGGGTAAGTCAGTAGGTTTGATTAGCCTCTTTTTAAACAGGTATTGAATAACACCGGTTAAACTTTTGCGCATCATTAACCAATTTAAATGCTCAATGCCTTTTTTGTGAGTCAGGCGTTTTATCTTAATCGGGTGGGCTTCCGGGTTTCGCTCATCAATGGGTAGGCTTAAATCGATCAATTGCATCTAAGGCAGTGTCCTTTTACTTTCAATGAGGCCAACTATGTCTTTAGGCGAACTGGACTTGGTAATTTCCTTAGCCTCAATTGTCAAGGCAAATTTTTTCTCTAAGGCCACTCTTAAATCCACTATCTCTGTAGAATCTACGCCTAAAGAATCGTAGAGTGTCTGCTCTATCTTAATCTCTTCCGGTTTCACGCTTAAGGTTTGCACAATAACTTCCTGCACCTGCTGCTGCACTGACATCTCTTTAGCCCTCCTTTGGATCTCTGTTAAGCTTTATGTCCATTGTAAAACTTCTCCAGCGCCATCACAGCATTAATTCCGCCTCGGCCCCGCGAGATAACCAAGGCCCGTTTGATTTCTTTATGCCGGGCCTGATTAGGCACATAATCCAAATCACATTCGGCATCAGGATAGTGATAATTTATTGTTGGACAAATTGTGCTAAACATCATACTCAAAACTGTAGTCAGCACATCGACACTGCCTTGAGCGCCAAGCATATTACCAAACATCGACTTCGGTACGCTGATAGGGATATTTTTTGCTTTAGCGCCGAAAACTTTTTTTATGGCCTTGGTTTCACTGATATCTCCGGAAACAGTAGCCACGCCATCAGCGCAGATGTAATCAATGCTGTTCTTTGCAAAACCTGCTTCTTGAAGGGCCTGCTCTATAGCCTTGGCTAAATAAATTCCATCAGGATCGGATTGAATCCGGTCATAACCATCGCAATTGGTATGAAAACCACAAATCTTAGCATAAGTATGGGCATTTCTCTTTTGAGCATCAGTCAATCGCTCCAAGGTTAAAATACCTGCCCCTTCAGCAATAACGAATCCATCGCGTTTTTTATCAAAAGGGGCATAGGCCTGATTTGGCTGTTCATTTTTGCGCGAAAGAAAACCAGAGGTATTGCAGCAAAGCAGAGCATACGGTGTAACCGGGGCCTCCATTCCTCCTGCTAAAACCAGGTCCAACTTTCCTTTTGCTAAAGTCTTGGCCCCGTAAGCAATGGCCACTAATGAACCAGCCCGGTCAGCAATTACTGTTTTGGAATATCCTTTAATTCCGTAGAATATAGAAATTTGCCCCTGCGGGGCAGCCGGAAACCAGGCCGAAGCCATATAGGGACTTATTCCTTCGCGCCCTTCTAGATAAAGGTCTCTTAACTCTGTTTCGGCAAAAAACCAGCCTC